>CAVKNR010000359.1:0-2002 GCA_963657575.1 Sodaliphilus sp. | reverse complement strand
GGAGCGAGCCCGAGAACTTCTGGCTGTCCGATACCGGCAAGGCGATTGAGATTTCGGGCGCGCCGCCCGACAACTTTGCGCCCGAGGGCCAGGTGTGGGGCAACCCCACCTTCCGATGGGATCGCATGAAGGAGAACGGCTATCGCTGGTGGCTCGACCGCCTGCGCCGTGCGTTTTCGCTCTACGACCGCGTGCGCCTGGACCACTTCCTGGGCTTCCACAGCTACTTTAGCATTCCCGCCGGTAAGGCCTGTGCCGACGGCCGCTGGCTGGCAGGCCCGGGCAAGGACCTGTTCCAGACCGCCTATGAAGAGCTGGGTCCGCTCAACTTTATCGCCGAGGACCTGGGTTACCTGACGCCCGGCGTTCGCGCCATGGCTTCGACCTGTGGTTTCCCCGGCATGGATGTGCTGGAGTTTAGCGATTACGACGTTCGTTGCGGTGTGCATCCCACGCCCGGCAAGATCCTGTACACCTCGACGCACGACACCTCGACACTTGCCGGCTGGTGCACGCGCTCCTTTGCAGGCGGCGATGAGCCGAGCGGCATTACATTGGCAAGCGAGCTCATGGGCAATGCCCTGGCAAGCGGTGCACCGCTCGTGATGATGCCGCTGCAGGACGTGCTGGGACTGGGCGACGATGCACGTATGAACGTGCCGGGTGTAGCCACAGGCAACTGGACATGGCAGGCTGACGAGGCCGACGTTGCTGCAGCCGAGGAGAAAACTGCGAAGCTCCTGCGCAACACTCATAGATTCTGGGGCGAAGCGTGATAAAACCCCCGATATAGGGTACAGTTACAGCTGTTTGAATTTTTGCGGGCAGAGCGATCTGCCCGCTTTGTGCTGAAAAGGAAGTATTATGGCGCGCTACGATTACAAGTGCACGAGCTGCGGCAACGTGTTTGAGGTTGAGCACCCCATGTCCGAGACGCCCGAGGTCGTATGCCCTAGCTGCGGTGCCCCGGCATCCAAGACGTTCTCGGCCAGCGGCATTAAGTTCGAAGGCAGCGGTTTCTACAACACCGACCAGCGAAGCGGTGGTTCCAGCACCAACGCCACCAGCGGCTGCTGCGCCAACTGCCCGCATAGCCACTAGGAACCAAACAGCCCCGCGACCGACATCGATCGCGGGGCTGTTTCTTTGCGCTATAGGTGGCTCTATGAGTTGCGGTGAAATAAGGACTTTTTGGCGGGTAGATGCCGCTATTCAATCCCTATTTCAACGCAACTTAGTAGTTACTTGCGAATCAGGCGGGCGCAGAAGTGGCCGTCGTAGGAGTCGGCGTTTACCGGCACGCTTTGGAAGAGGCCTTGATCGTTCTGGCGTACGGATACGAGTTTCTTGGCCTGATCGAACTCAGGGAGTTGCAGAATCTGCGCCTCGGAGAGCGGTGCGACGCTAAAGTCGGCGCCCTCGGAAGAGGCCAGGAAGGCATCCACGACCTGCGTGTTCTCTTCATCAAAAACCGAGCAGGTGGCATAGATGAGCTCTCCGCCGGCGGCCACGCGCGCAGAAGCCTCCTTAAGCATCGTCAGCTGAAGCTTGGGTAACTCGGTCGTCACATCATTCTCGGTTAGGCGCCACGGGATCTCAGGATGACGGCGCATGGTGCCGGTGCCCGAGCACGGCGCATCGATAAAGACCGTGTCGAACTTAACCGGCTCTCCAAGCATGGCATCAAACGATGTGAGCACCTCATCAAGCTCACAGGCATCACCCGAAACCGTACGAACGCCCTGAATACCGGCCTTATGCAGGCGAGCGAGATTCAGATCGCACTTGCGGTCATGAAGATCAAGTGCCGTATGCTGACGCTCATAGCCGGCGCGCTTAGCCTGGCACATCATCACATAGGTCTTGGTACCGCGACCGGCACCAATCTCAAGGCAGCATCCAGGGCGCGTGGCAGCCGTGGCGATAAGCTGCGCGTTGAGATCAGACGCCACCGCGGCAGCACGCTCAAACACACCCGAAGCAACGGTAACCTGGGCATCAA
>CAVKNR010000358.1:0-2028 GCA_963657575.1 Sodaliphilus sp. | reverse complement strand
CGTCCTCGCCCTGGCGCACAAAGCTCACGATGGACTGCTTGGAGTTGTCCGCGTCAATCCAGGTAAAGCCGTCGTCGGTGTATCCGCGCTCGTACAGGGCGGGCTCGGCGGTGTACAGGTGGTTGAGCGCCTTGATGAACGCCTGATGATGACGGTGGGTCTCGTACTGCTCGGTCAAGAACCACTGGATGGACTCGTAGTAACGCCACTCAATAAACTGGCCGATCTCGTTGCCCATAAAGTTGAGCTTGGCACCGGGATGCGTCATCTGGTAGAAGGCCAGCGTGCGCAGGCCGGCAAACTGGCGCCACCAGTCGCCCGGCATGCGGCCGATCAGCGAGCACTTGCCGTGCACGACCTCGTCGTGGCTCAGCGGGCAAATAAAGTTCTCGGTAAAGGCATACATGATGGAGAACGTGAGCAGCCCGTGGTTGCCGGGGCGCCACGGAAAATCGGTCTGCATGTAGTGCAGGGTGTCGTTCATCCAGCCCATGTCCCACTTATAGTGGAAGCCCAGGCCGCCGTCCTGCGGCGGATAGGTCACGAGCGGCCACGCGGTGGACTCCTCGGCCATCATCATCACGTCGGGGTAGTGTGCCTCCACGGCACAGTTGACCTGGCGGATAAATGCGCTGGCATCCAGGTCCTCCTCGGTACCGTACTTGTTGAACTTCTTTTGGCCCGGATCGTCGATGCCAAAGTTGAGGTACAGCATGCTGGACACGCCGTCCATGCGAATGCCGTCCACGTGGAAGTTCTCGAGCCAGTACAGCACGTTGGATACCAGGAAAGAGCGGACCTCGCCGCGGGCGAAATCGAACTTATGCGTACCCCAGTTGGGGTGAATCTCGTGCTCAAACAGCATATGGCCGTTAAAGGTGGCAAGGCCGTGGGAGTCGGCGCAAAAACCGCCGGGTACCCAGTCCATGATCACACCGATGTCTGCTTCGTGGCAAGCGTCGATAAAGTGCATGAGCTGCTGTGGGTTGCCGTAGCGCGACGTGGCGGCATAGTAGCCGGTCGTCTGGTAGCCCCAGGAGCCGTCGAAGGGATGCTCCATAAGCGGCATGACCTCGATATGCGTGTAGCCCATGTCACGCACGTAGTTCACGAGCTCCACCGACAGGTCGTCGTAGGTGTAGAACTCGCCGCGCTGCGCGGGGAAGGGATCCATGGGACCGGGGTAGTTGCCGTACTCGTCGGGCTCACCCTGCGGTGCGTCGCCGTGGCGCTTCCACGAGCCAATATGCACCTCGTAGATGTTAAGGGGCTGCGACATGTGGTTATGGCTGGCGCGTCGCTTGAGCCAAGCCGCGTCGTTCCACTTGTAGCCATCGAGGGTCCACAGCACGCTCGCCGTTCCCGGAGGGCACTCGGCCTTAAAGGCGTACGGATCGGCCTTGTAGAGCTTTTCGCCCTCGTTGGTCTCGATGAGATACTTATAGAGCTGACCCTGCTCGGCGCCAGGAATAAAGCCTTCCCAAATAGCGCTCGTATGCACGGGCACCAGCGGGTTGGCTTGCTCATCCCAGTCGTTAAATTCACCAATGACATGGACGCTTTTTACGTCGGGCGCCCAAACGCAAAAACGCCAGCCGCGCGTACGATTCTGCGTGTCGGGATGCGCGCCCATCTTTTCCCAGCTGCGCTCCCACGTGCCGATGCCAAACAGATAGACATCGTCTTTGGTGAGCTCCGGCGCATGCGGGGCGGCTTTACGAGTAACAGGCTTTTTGGTTGCTGGCTTTAGCTTTGTATCGCTCACGTTTGATCCCATCATGACGCGGCAGCGTGTTGCCTTGGTGACTAGATGCGAAAGGTCCAAGGCTGCACGAATCGAAGGGACGGCGAAGTTTCAGTGATTCGTTCCACCTCGCGTGCTCGGTGGAACTTTCGGCAGAAACTACGATAACACCTGTGCGTTAGTTTTATGGACGAAAGCGGATTTGCGTGGGCGTTTAATCGGTAAGCGACATGTTTATACCACTGGCAGAATTGCCGTGGTAAAACTCTTGACAGTTTTACCAA
>CAVKNR010000357.1:0-2064 GCA_963657575.1 Sodaliphilus sp. | reverse complement strand
CGGATGCCCGACAGAGGCTCCTTATGGCTGCTTCCTTCCGGACCTGACCAGATTCGGAACATGTCGTCATCCGAACCCATCGAACGCGCTAGGCGCTCGATATATATTACCCGCTCCCGCCCGATGGGGCAAGGTAGCTAATTTGGGACGGGGCTTTTTTGACTACTTGGGCAATCAGATCGACAAGTGGTCAAATAAGCCCCGTCCCAATTAGACTGGTCTGCTGCCGTGCCACAAAAGGGGCCTATCTACTACGTTTAGGCCGCAGGGGTCAGCCATAGCCGGCTTTTTCGAAAATCGGCAAGCTTTTTACCTGCGGTTTTAATTTCACAAAATCCGGGATGGTCAAGGGTGCTCGGCTAAACGTAGTAGATGGCCGCATTTCATGGCGGACGGTCCGACCCAAGGCCCAAGGCGGCCAGCCTCGGATAGCCATTCTCGAAGTTGCAGTGGAATAGTTCCTGTTTTTGCTGTTTGAGCCGCCAAACAGGAACTATTTCACCGCAACTTATCGAGGGGACGGGCTTTAGATACGGCCAAGGTCGTAGGCTTGGGCGGCTGCTTCGCCCGCGCAGATGAGGTTGGTTGTGGCTTCCTGGGGGTCGAGCGCTTGGTCAAGAGGCATGGGCCTGCGGCAGACCGGCAGGACCAAGTCGATGCCCTGACCATACACCGCATCCAAATTATCCGCACGACCGCCCACGACGGCGACTACCGGCTTGCCATAGCGATTGGCACGGCGGGCCACGCCCACCGGCGCCTTGCCGGCAGCGGATTGCTCGTCCATGTTGCCCTCGCCTGTAATGACCAGGTCGACATCGCGCACGCGTTCGTCAAACCCAATCAGATCGAGCACCGTCTCCACGCCCGAACGCAACTCAGCACCGAGCGCCAGCAGCGCGGCACCCAAGCCACCTGCCGCGCCCGCGCCAGGCACGCCGAGCACCGAGCCAAATGTCCGCACGCCCTCGGGCACGCGCAACAACCCCTGAGCCCGCACCCCGGTAATCGCCGCATCGAGCAGGCGGCCGTAGCCGACCATCCAGCTGTCGTACCTGCCCAGCGCTTCGACATCGTCTGTCGGCAGGCCCTTTTGCCCGCCAAACACTGCAAGTGCCCCACGACGCCCCACGAGCGGATTCTCGACATCGGAAAGCACCACGGCACGCGCGCCATTCAGTGCCCGAAGCGCCGGTGCCAAATCGATACTCGCCACGTGTTCAAGGCCCGCGAGGCCGGGGGCAATATTGCAGCCACGGCCATCGACAAGGTGGGCGCCCAGCGCCTGCAGCATGCCGACGCCACCGTCGTTGGTGGCGCTGCCGCCCAGACCAATATAGATCGTCTTTGCCCCAGCACGGACCGCGCGAAGCATGAGCTCGCCCACGCCATAGGTCGAAGCCGCAAGCGCCGCCGATTCCGTGCAGGGCGAATACCCAATACCCGCCGCCTCGGCCATCTCAATAACAGCCGACTCGTGCTCGCCGTCCACCAGCATCCGGGCAGACACGCGGTCGCCCAAGGGGCCTGCGACTTCACATGCCACGACCTCACCGCCGCACGCGGCAACGGCATCGAGCGTTCCCTCGCCGCCATCCGCCAGCGGCAGCGCGCTTACCTGGGCATCAGGCCACACGCGGCGCACGCCCTCGGCAACTGCCGACTCCGCCTGCACGCTCGAAACGCTACCCTTAAAGGAATCGATCGCCAACAGCACGCGGCGGGGCCGGCGCTGCACGGGGCCAAAGTCGAGCGTCTCGCCAGCGAGATCCCCAACACCCGCAAGCGCCTCGGCGTGGGCGGCATGTGCCTCAAGGTCGGCCCCGCAACCGCAGTCAGCACCATCGGTGCCACGCAGCCCACTAAAATAGCTGCTTAGCACCGCGCGGCACTCGTCCGCCAGCACGCCGGCGGTCACATTAAACCGATGATTCAGGCGCGAATCGGCGTTGAGGTCATATAGCGACCCCAGAGCGCCCGCTTTAGCATCGGACGCGCCGTACACGCAGCGCCCCACGCGCGCGTTAACCATAAGCCCCGCGCACATGCAGCAGGGCTCGAGCG
>CAVKNR010000356.1:0-2066 GCA_963657575.1 Sodaliphilus sp. | reverse complement strand
CGCAGCGCCACCGAGGCCACAATCCCGCATGTCGCCAACTCCACACTCGCCAAGCCAACGATGCTCGCAAGGGCCAGCACCGCGTTCAAGATCATGGCAGCAACGTTCACCGTGCACAGCGTCCCCTCGCGCCGCTCCATCTTAAGGTAGGTATTGAACAGCAGGTTCGCCTTGCAGCTATAGACACACAGAGGCATAGTAAACGCCAAGTACACTAGGCTCTTGCTGTATGCCGGAAGCCACAGCCCCAGCACCAGTTTCGCAGGCACATAGAGAAGGTACGCACAGGGAAGAGCCGTGTGCAGCAGTAGCCTAATGGCAAGGTACTTCTCCCTCCGCCCCTCGGCGTCCAAACGCTTGAGCACGGGGAACGCCACCATTGACACTTGCCCGATAAAAGCCAGAACGAAGTTCGTCAACGAGAAGGACAGTGACAACTTGCCAAAGGCCGTAAGCCCAAGTTGCCAGTCGGTCAACATGCGAGTGAATCCAACAATCAGCGAGTCGGCGTAGTAGGCGACCATGACTTTCATACCCGCCCGTACGTCGGCGGCGCATGTGCGCAGCACGCCCTTGAACGCCGCCTTGGCGCGTAAGGTGCTCCTAGCGCAGATGAGTACATACAGAAACGCTAACGCCTGGCAGGCTATGTAGCCCATGATAAACGGCAGCGATGAGTCAACGCCCGCGAGGAGAACTGTCATCATGAACGCGACGAAAAGTCCCTTGGAGAACAGGTCAGCGAGCGATGAGATACGCGTGAGGTTCGTGCATTGGAACACGTAGCGCAGACACTGAGTCAGGTTTGTGAGCAATCCGAAAAAAACGCACAGCGCGAGCACGAGGGACCGGTATGGTTCGAAGCCAGCGGCGAGGACGGCGGCCAGGCAACAGGCAGCAACTAACAGCTGCGAGGCTGCGACGACACACTGCTGCGCCTTCAACTCCCCGTGATTGACCTCCGAGTAGCGCTTTCCGCCGAGACGCAGGTAAATGCCGTCATTGAGTCCAAGCAGGGCAAACCCAGAGTACGATGAGTACAGCAAGAACAGCTGCCAGTACGCGTAGTCTTCCACGCCCAAAAACTTGGGAAGCACTAGGGAGGTCAGAATGCTCGAAAGCAGGCCTATCCCCTGAGCCACAACGGCGTATGCCAGGTTGCCGGCGATACCTCCCCGCTCCTCGGTTGAAAATATGCTTGTCAAATCTAAATCCAATTCTGTAGGCGCGCCAAACGTGCGGTTTCAGATACTGTGGCCGAGTATCCTCCGCCCCAAGTGCGAGGCCTCAGTCACAAAGTGAAGCCTCGGGAGGCTACCAGCAAGCACGGAGCCCAGGATGCCCCGCTGGTCGGCCCTCATGTGCCCCAACTCTCGGGTGACGTCAGGCGACAACTCCGAAAGAGACGCTCTCACCTGCGCAAGCTCGCACCTGGTTACCTCCTTCCCGAGGGCAGGCGCCGTGTCTGCCAGCATTTTGGAAAGACTCACGTAGAGCCGCAGCGCGCCGCCCATCGCCTCATCGCCCATCCCCCAGCGCTCGCCGTACTCCAGCAGCCTTTTCGCCACACGCTCAGTGTCGTCGATATAGGAGTTCTTAAAACCAGCTGTACTGCTAGCCTCGTTGGGCCTGTAGAAGTACAGAATGTCCTCGATGCGCGCGAACGAGCCTGCAGCGTCAGCTATAGGGAGCAGCTGGAGAAGGTCCTCGGCAAGCATGAGTCTCGCGTACGCCCCATAGGCTGCGTCCACGTCTATGCGGCAAAGCCGTATAGCTTTGCCCCATAGACTGTTCGAGAGGCCGGCGCAGACAGCCTTCTCGAACAGCCTATAGTCTTCGCCGCCGTAAAAACCTTCGGGCAGAAAGGCGAGATCGTCCTTCGTGGAGAAGTCCTCGCGACGCGAGAACCGGAAGGACACGATGTCGGCGTCAGTCTCGTCGATACAGCGCGAGATGGTCTCCAACGCGTCGGCACGAAGCGCGTCATCGGCGTCAAGGAATATCACGTACTCGCCCCGACAGTGAGACAATCCTCTTCTTCTTGCAAGAAGAGGACCTTGGTTCTC
>CAVKNR010000355.1:0-2075 GCA_963657575.1 Sodaliphilus sp. | reverse complement strand
CGCCACGCGCACAAGGCCGCGCGTCTTGGACACGCGCGGATCCATGAATTCGTAGAGTCGCTGCGTGGTTTGCAGAGCCGCCGCTTTAACGGTGTCATCGGCAAATGTCGACGCCCGCTCGATGACCTGCGGCATCGCCTCGGGCGCCATGGTAAACATCACCTTAGTCTGCGGTTCGCGCAAAAACTCGGCAAAGTCGACCACCTTGTAGGGCACGCCGTCGACACGCGACAGGTGCTCGACACATGCATTGCTCTCGGGCACATAGAGCACGCCATCCCGAGGGCAAACGGGCGTTGCCGGCAGGCCTGCCATGTGCTCGCAGATGCGCGCGATGGTCTCGCCTGGCAGCGGGTAGCTCAGCTCGTTGATGCCGTGTGCACGGTCGATGACCTCGGCGCCACCGCAGCCCACGAGCACGTCCACCAGGCCTTCGATACCCCAGAGCTCGTACATGGCCTCGGTCGCTTGGGCGTCGCGCCCGGTGCACAGACCAAACAGCACGCCGCGCTCACGCAGCGCGCGGATCGCCGCCACAGTGCGCGGGGACACCGTGTGCTGGCTCGTGAGCAGCGTTCCGTCAAGATCGCAGAGCACGGCTTTGATGTGGCTGAAGGTGGTGTCCATGGGGGCCTTTCTGGGTTGTGCGGCGATTTGGGGTGTATCTGGAAGTGGCGTTCATGGTATACCAAAGCGCACACGGGGCGCTTTGGCGCAAAACCACCACAAAGGTGCCTGGCCCTTTGTGGTGGCCGGACTCGCAGGATGACCTGGCCCGGAGCGCAAACCATCACAACATTCGACGTTTTTCGGCATAATTGCGATTTTCATCGAATGTTGTGATGGTTTTTACTGCTTTGCGGCACGATCCAAGTGCCAGTGACCAAACAGCAGCAACGCCGCGGGAACCGCCGTCACGACCATGCCCGCCCCTACGAGCGTCTGCTGCACGCCAAACGTCGCCGCCAGCCACGGGGCAATCGCCAGCGGCGCCACGCCGGCGAACATGTTGCCAAAACCCATGACCGAGTTGACGCGACCGAGCTGCTCGAGCGGGGCCGTCGTTTGCACGATCGTGTTGTGGAGCGGGTTGACGATGCCCCAAGCTATGCCCAGTGCAATCTGGCCGACGAGGGCTACACCCACGTACGGTGTCCCCACATAGAGCAAACTTCCCAGGCCCACGGACATGAGCGCCACGAGCAGGGTTTTAAGGTTGACCAGGTGCGGCGGCAAGCGGAGCGCGAGGACGGCGCCCAGCACCGCGCCGACACCGCTGGCCGACGAGAGCCAGCCCATCCACTCAACACCGACATGCAGAACATCGCGGTAGAAGAACGACTCCAGCGGGTCGAAGGCGCCATAGCCAAAGTTCGAAAGGAAAATAATGCAGAACAGCAGGGCGAGAACGCTGTTGGTAAAGACCGTCTTGATGCTTGTCGCGAAGGTGACACGGGAGGACGTGTTGGGGTCGGAGCATTGGCTGGCCTTGTCCGATGTGATGTCACCAATCGCGGTTTTGTCTTCGTGCGCGGCGGCCTGACCCGCACTTGGTCTAAGGCCCCAACCGGCGACGAACGCCAGCACGGTAAAGAGCATCATGAGCACAAACACCGCGCGCGACGACGCAGCCGCCGCGAGAAAGCCACCCAACGTGGGTCCGACGATAATACTCACGTTTGAGAACATGGCGATGGCGGAGTTGATGTCTTTGAGCTCGACGGGATCATCGGTGAGGTAGGCCGGATAGGACGTGGCAATGGGCTGGGCGAATCCCATCACAAAGCCCAGAAACACCGCGCCGAGCAGGACGACGCCGGTCGCGCTACCAAACGCGATGATTGCCGCGCCGGTTGCCAGCGCGCCCACGATGCTCAGCAAGAAATGACGGCGCGGGCCCCAAGCGTCGAGCGCCGCGCCGCCCGCAAAGGATCCCAAGATCACGAATACGTTCATAAAAAGGACGGCCAGCGCTGTCGCCACGACCGAAGCATCGTCTGCATAGGTAAGCGTTCCGATGACGCCGATAAAGTAGCTGGTCTGAAAACCGGTGTAGATGAGAAAGCGCATCGCCA
>CAVKNR010000354.1:0-2086 GCA_963657575.1 Sodaliphilus sp. | reverse complement strand
AGCGAACCATCGGCGGCAACCACGCGATGGCACGGCACAATAATCGAAATGGGATTACGCGCGACCGCGGCCCCCACGGCACGGGGAGACGCAACGGGTGCTTCGTTTCCCGGTACACGATGTCGAGCCGTAACACGCTGGGCGATCTCACCATACGTAGCGACCTCGCCACGCGGGATAGAAAGCAGCTCAAACCAAACCTCGCGCTGAAACGCCGTACCAATCATATGCAACGGCGGCGTAAACCGAGGCTCCTGCCCCGCAAAATAAGCATTCAGCCAAGCCCAAGAACGCTCAAGTACCGACGAGGCAGCACCGTTTGTCGGATTCACCGAAGACATGCCGCCAGCACCAGAAACCGCATCGGCGCCTTCAACATGTTCGGGATCTTCTTTGAGAAGCGTGGAGCCAAAGTGCTCCTGCCCCTCAAACCAAAGCCCCGTCAAACCGCGGCCATCAGCGGCAAGCAGGATTTCGCCCAAAGGCGAAGCAAACGTCGTCGTGACCACCAGCGGCTCCTTTCAAAACTCCGCAACATAATACCGCGAATTGTGCAGACAACCCCAATCGGCCCCAAAGTCACCTCAGGCAGCAGGCGCGAAGCGCCGCAGCTGCCGGCCGCGCCCCACAGTCCCCAAAGGCGGCAGGCGCAAAGCGCCGAGGCCGCCGCCGGGACCAGGGCCCGCAACGGCCACGTGCCCCCGCATCAGCCCAGCGGTCTCAACCAACAACGGCCCCATCGCAGGCCGCTCGCAGCAGCGTCACCGCAGGCGGGGGCCGAACTTAGCTTTCAGAACACTCCGCAGACCAGTGTGGCGCCTTGTCCGCGGCTCCGAAGGAGCAGGACAAGGCGCCACACATGGTCGAGGACGTTCTGAAAACTAAGTCCGGCCCCCGCCGGACAGGCCACACTACTCGCAGAGCAGCTTAGCGATCTGGACGGCGTTGGTTGCCGCGCCCTTACGGATTTGGTCGCCGCAGCACCAGAAGGTGATGCCACGCGCGGCCTCGGGATTCGAGATGTCGCGACGCACGCGACCGACCCAAATCAGGTCCTGGTCGGACGTATCCATCGGCATGGGGAAGCGATCGTGCGCATCCTCGGCGCTCATGTCGTCAACCAGCTTGACGCCCGGAGCGGCAGCCAGCGCAGCACGGGCCTCCTCAACCGTAATGTCGCGCTCAAACTCGAGCGTAATGCTCTCGGAGTGCGAGCGCAGCACGGGCACGCGCACGCAGGTGCAGTTCACGCGCAGCTCGGGCAGATGCATGATCTTGCGCCCCTCGTTTTGCAGCTTCATCTCCTCGGAGGTAAAGCCTTCCTCCTTGACACCGCCGATCTGCGGAATCAGGTTGCTTGCCAGCTGGGCAGCAAACGCGCGCGGCTCGGGAATCTCCTCGCCACGGCCCAGGGCGGCCAGCTGAGCCTCGAGCTCGGCCATACCGGGAGCGCCGGCACCCGAAGCCGCCTGATACGTGGACACGATCATACGCTTTACGCCGGCAAGCTGATGCAGCGGCCAGGTGGGAACCAGGCCGATAATGGTCGCGCAGTTGGGGTTGGCGATAAGGCCCTTGTGCCACTTGATGTCATCGGCGTTGATCTCGGGCACGACCAGCGGCACCTCGGGATCCATGCGGAAGGCGTGGCTGTTGTCGACCACGACGGCGCCGTGCTTGACGGCCTCGGGCAGCAGTTCCTTGGCGATATCGTCGCCGGCGGCTCCGAGCACAATGTCACAGCCCTCAAAGGCCTCGGGGCAAGCCTCTTCGATCACGATTTGCTCGCCGCGGAACTCAACGGTCTTGCCCGCGGAGCGTGCGCTTGCCAACAGCTTGAGCTTGCCGACCGGGAACTCCTGCTCGTTGAGGCACTCGAGCATCTGGGTGCCCACGGCTCCCGTCGCGCCCAAAATAGCAACCGTGTACTGTTTCATGCTTCCCCCTTTAAAGGTTGTGGCTTTTGCCCGCACGCCGAGCAGGCCGATTATTGTTGCCAGTTTATACAAGAACAGGGCGGGCACGAAACCCGCCCCGTCGAAACGAAACCGAAACGAAACGCCCCGCCGTAGATTTTTGAGACATG
>CAVKNR010000353.1:0-2087 GCA_963657575.1 Sodaliphilus sp. | reverse complement strand
AATACGGACTGTTTTGCCTGGAATTAGGCAAATTTAGACCGTATTTCACCGCAACTCATAGTGGGATGGTGGTTGGCGATCTAGCCTTGGGTGACCAATCGGTAACCGATACCCACGTGCGTTTGGATATAGCGCGGATGCGCGGGATCGGACTCGATCTTCTTGCGTAGCGTGCCCATAAAGACACGCAGGCTCGCCAGGTCGCTCTTGGTTGCCGTGCCCCAAATCTCGTGCAGGATAAACTGGTGCGTCAGCACCTTGTCGGCGTTGTGCGCCAGCAGGCACAGGAGCTTGTACTCGATCGGCGTCAGATGCAGCTCCTCGCCATCCATCGTGGCGATGCCGGCATCAAAATCGATATGCAGCTCACCGGTATCGAACGAGCCCTCGGAGGCAACGCCGCCCGTTTGCGCATACGAAAGGCGCCTGAGCGTGGTGCGAATGCGCGCGAGCAGCTCCTCGACCGAAAACGGCTTGGTCAGATAATCGTCGGCACCGGCGTCAAGCGCGCGGATCTTGTCCGCATCCTCGCTACGCGCCGATACCACGATGATCGGCATGCCCGACCATGCGCGCACCGACTCCACCACCTTGACGCCATCCATATCGGGCAGGCCCAGATCGAGCAGCACAATGCTCGGTGCCTGCGATGAGGCGGCGGCGATGGCGGCATGAGCGGTCTCCACGGCCATATGGCGCAAGCCGTGCGCCTCGAGCGCGGCGACGATAAGGTTGCGGACGGCGGGGTCGTCCTCAACGACCAAGATGAGCGGTTTCACGGCAGAGTTCGGCACAGCGCTACTCCTTATCAAACGAAACGTCGGCGGCGGGAAGCTCAATCGTAAAGATCGAGCCGTGCGGATCCGCCGCGGCAACCTCTATGCTACCGCCATGTGCCAGCGCAATGGAGCGGCAGAGCGAAAGACCCAGGCCCACGCTGCGATGGCTGTCGGCCAGGCCATGATTGGCGGTATAGAACGACTCAAAGATGCGCTCACGGTCCTCGGACGCAATGCCCGGGCCGTCATCGGCCACCGAGCACGCCACGCGTCCATCGTCGACGCCAATCGAAATCACGATATGCGAGCCTGCGGGCGTATAGGTGACGGCGTTGTTCACCAGATTGACCACCAGTTGCACCATCAGGCGCGCATCGACGTTAACGAGCGCCGGCTCATCGCACGCCACCACCTTAAGGTCGTGCTCGCGCACGGCCGGACTTACGTGGCGCAGCGCCTCCTCGACGATATCATCCATAAGCTCGAGCGTAGTCGACAGATGCATGCCGCCGCCCTCGAGCTTGGTGATGGCGAGCAGGTTCTCGACGGTGGCGTTGAGCCACAGCGCATCCGAGCGAATGGATAGAAGCAGGCCGCGGCGCGTCTGGGCATCGAGCACCGCGGTGCCGGTCGAGCCCTGATCGAGCAGCACGTCGGCATTGCCCGAAATACTGGTAAGCGGCGTGCGCAGATCGTGCGAGATGGAGCGCAGCAGGTTGGCGCGCAGCTGTTCGTTTTTGGCGAGCACCGCCGCCTCCTCGCGGGCCTCCATGGCGCGGGCGCGATCGAGCGCCAGCTCGCCTTCGCTCACGATGGCATCGGCAAGCGTCCGCTCCTCATGCGTCAGCACGTCGGGCTCGGCAACGATAGCCAGCACGCCCACCACCGAGGCGGGGTCGCCCGAGCGCACGAAGCCGTCGCCCGTGCGAACCGTCAGGTAGATGCCATAAAACGCCGAGCCGCCATAGGTGGCATCGAGCGGCGTTCCCACATAGGCGGACGCCGAGAGCCGTGGCGGCATCTGCGGCGCCAGCTCGTGCACCGGCGCGGCATCGCCCACGGCCGTGTACGTCGCACGCGGCAGCAGGTCATCATCTTCGGCGTCGGCGCTGTACCACACGACCGGACAGCCCGAAAGACGCGCCAGCTGCGTTGCCATGGCATGGATAATTTGCTGCTGGTCGGCACACCGCTGTAGCATGCGGTTAGTCTCGAGCACCATATGCGTGCGACGGTCGCTGGCGGCAGCCTGCGCCAAGGCGCGGCGCAGGGCCAACGCAATCGAGCTCGACACAAGCGAGACCACGA
>CAVKNR010000352.1:0-2087 GCA_963657575.1 Sodaliphilus sp. | reverse complement strand
AATACGGACTGTTTTGCCTGGAATTAGGCAAATTTAGACCGTATTTCACCGCAACGCATATTGGGATGGTGGTTGGCAATCTAGCCTTGGGTGACCAATCGGTAACCGATGCCCACGTGCGTTTGGATATAGCGTGGGTGCGCGGGGTCGGATTCAATCTTCTTGCGCAGCGTGCCCATAAAGACGCGCAGGCTCGCCAGGTCGCTCTTAGTTGCCGTGCCCCAAATCTCGTGCAGGATAGACTGGTGCGTCAGTACCTTGTCGGCATTATGGGCCAACAGGCATAGCAGTTTGTACTCGATCGGCGTCAGATGCAGCTCCTCGCCATCCATCGTGGCGATGCCGGCATCAAAATCGATATGCAGCTCACCGGTATCGAACGAGCCCTCGGAGGCAACGCCGCCCGTTTGCGCATACGAAAGGCGCCTGAGCGTGGTGCGAATGCGCGCGAGCAGCTCCTCGACCGAAAACGGCTTGGTCAGATAATCGTCGGCACCGGCGTCAAGCGCGCGGATCTTGTCCGCATCCTCGCTACGCGCCGATACCACGATGATCGGCATGCCCGACCATGCGCGCACCGACTCCACCACCTTGACGCCATCCATATCGGGCAGGCCCAGATCGAGCAGCACAATGCTCGGTGCCTGCGATGAGGCGGCGGCGATGGCGGCATGAGCGGTCTCCACGGCCATATGGCGCAAGCCGTGCGCCTCGAGCGCGGCGACGATAAGGTTGCGGACGGCGGGGTCGTCCTCAACGACCAAGATGAGCGGTTTCACGGCAGAGTTCGGCACAGCGCTACTCCTTATCAAACGAAACGTCGGCGGCGGGAAGCTCAATCGTAAAGATCGAGCCGTGCGGATCCGCCGCGGCAACCTCTATGCTACCGCCATGTGCCAGCGCAATGGAGCGGCAGAGCGAAAGACCCAGGCCCACGCTGCGATGGCTGTCGGCCAGGCCATGATTGGCGGTATAGAACGACTCAAAGATGCGCTCACGGTCCTCGGACGCAATGCCCGGGCCGTCATCGGCCACCGAGCACGCCACGCGTCCATCGTCGACGCCAATCGAAATCACGATATGCGAGCCTGCGGGCGTATAGGTGACGGCGTTGTTCACCAGATTGACCACCAGTTGCACCATCAGGCGCGCATCGACGTTAACGAGCGCCGGCTCATCGCACGCCACCACCTTAAGGTCGTGCTCGCGCACGGCCGGACTTACGTGGCGCAGCGCCTCCTCGACGATATCATCCATAAGCTCGAGCGTAGTCGACAGATGCATGCCGCCGCCCTCGAGCTTGGTGATGGCGAGCAGGTTCTCGACGGTGGCGTTGAGCCACAGCGCATCCGAGCGAATGGATAGAAGCAGGCCGCGGCGCGTCTGGGCATCGAGCACCGCGGTGCCGGTCGAGCCCTGATCGAGCAGCACGTCGGCATTGCCCGAAATACTGGTAAGCGGCGTGCGCAGATCGTGCGAGATGGAGCGCAGCAGGTTGGCGCGCAGCTGTTCGTTTTTGGCGAGCACCGCCGCCTCCTCGCGGGCCTCCATGGCGCGGGCGCGATCGAGCGCCAGCTCGCCTTCGCTCACGATGGCATCGGCAAGCGTCCGCTCCTCATGCGTCAGCACGTCGGGCTCGGCAACGATAGCCAGCACGCCCACCACCGAGGCGGGGTCGCCCGAGCGCACGAAGCCGTCGCCCGTGCGAACCGTCAGGTAGATGCCATAAAACGCCGAGCCGCCAAACGTGGCATCGAGCGGCGTTCCCACATAGGCGGACGCCGAGAGCCGCGGCGGCATCTGCGGCGCCAGCTCGTGCACCGGCGCGGCATCGCCCACGGCTGTGTATGTCGCACGCGGCAGCAGGTCATCACCCTCGTCGTCGGCGCTGTACCACACGACCGGACAGCCCGAAAGACGCGCCAGCTGCGTGGCCATAGCGTGAACGATCTGCTGCTCGTCGGCGCAGCGCTGCAACATGCGATTGGTCTCGAGCACCATATGCGTGCGGCGGTCGCTAGCGGCAGCCTGTGCCAAGGCGCGGCGCAGGGCCAACGCAATCGAGCTCGACACAAGCGAGACCACGA
>CAVKNR010000351.1:0-2103 GCA_963657575.1 Sodaliphilus sp. | reverse complement strand
GCCTGGCCCTTCTTCATGTAGGACTTGGTAGCCGCGTCCTTCATGTACTGCAGGGCGTCCTCGGCGGGCAGGACCTTGGCCAGCGCGAAGAAGGCGGACTGGAGCACCGTGTTGGTGCGCTTGCCCATGCCGACCTTGGCCGCCAGGTCGATAGCGTCGATCAGGTAGACGTTGACGTTGTTGTTCGCGATGTAGCGCTTGGCCACGGCGGGCATGTGCTCGGCGAACTCCTCGTCGCTCCACTGGCAGTTGACCAGGAAGGTGCCGCCCGGCTTGACGTCGCGGACCATCTTGAAGCCCTTAACGATGTAGCTGGGGTTATGGCAGGCGACAAAGTCGGCCTTGGTCACGTAGTACGGCGAACGGATCGGGGAATCACCAAAGCGCAGGTGCGAGACGGTGACGCCGCCGGTCTTCTTGGAGTCGTACTGGAAGTAGGCCTGGACGTACTTGTCGGTGTGGTCGCCGATGATCTTGATCGAGTTCTTGTTGGCGCCGACGGTACCGTCGCCACCCAGACCCCAGAACTTGCACTCGATGGTGCCGGGGGCTGCGGTGTTGGGCGCATCCTCGGCCTCGGGCAGGCTCAGGTTGGTCACGTCATCGACAATGCCGATGGTGAACTCGCGCTTGGGCTCGTCCTTCTTGAGCTCCTCGAAGACAGCGAACGCGGACGCGGGAGGCGTGTCCTTGCTGCCCAGGCCGTAACGGCCGCCGACGACCTTGATGCCCGTCTTGCCGGCCTCGTAGAGAGCGGAGACGACGTCCTGGTAGAGCGGCTCGCCGATGGAACCCGGCTCCTTGGTGCGGTCCATGACGGCGATCTTTTTGACGGTCTCGGGGAGAACGTCGACGAAGTGCTTGATGGAGAACGGACGGAACAGGCGAACCTTGACCAGGCCGACCTTCTCGCCGTGAGCGTTGAGGTAGTCGATGACTTCCTCGAGCACGTCGCAGAAGGAGCCCATGCACACGACGACGCGATCGGCATCGGGAGCGCCGTAGTAGTTGAACAGGCCGTAATCGGTGCCGAGCTTCTCGTTGATCTTCTTCATGTAGCCCTCGACGACGGCAGGGAGCTCGTCGTAGACCTTGTTGCAGGCCTCGCGGTTCTGGAAGAAGATGTCGCCGTTCTCGTGGCTGCCGCGGGTGTGCGGGTGCTCAGGGTTGAGCGCGTGATCGCGGAAAGCCTGGACGGCGTCCATGTCGCACATCTCGGCCAGATCCTTGTAGTCCCACATGGCGACCTTCTGGATCTCGTGGCTGGTGCGGAAGCCGTCGAAGAAGTTAAGGAACGGGGTCTTACCCTCGATGGCGGCAAGGTGAGCCACCGGCGAGAGGTCCATGACCTCCTGGACGTTGCCCTCGGCGAGCATGGCGAAGCCGGTCTGACGACAGGCCATGACGTCGGAGTGATCGCCAAAAATGTTCAGGGCGTGGGAAGCGACGCAACGCGCGGAGACGTGGAAGACGCCCGGGAGCTGCTCGCCCGCGATCTTGTACATGTTCGGGATCATCAGGAGCAGACCCTGAGAAGCCGTGTAGGTGGTGGTCAGAGCACCGGCGCCCAGCGAACCGTGAACGGTACCGGCTGCACCTGCCTCGGACTCCATCTCGACGACCTTGACCGGGGTGCCGAAGATATTCTTGCGACCCTGGGCCGCCCACTGGTCGACATGGTCGGCCATCGGGCTGGACGGCGTAATGGGATAGATTCCCGCTACCTCGGTGTACGCATACGAAACATATGCGGCCGCCTCGTTGCCGTCCATAGACTTAAACTTACGCGCCATATACCCCTCTCCTCTCATATAGGTATACAGGCCCCGGCGATCGCCGGGATGTTGGCGTGATGGGATTTACGCTGTTGCTTCCAATCATCTGGCAGGCAGGCTCAGCAGCAGGTACGTGGCGTGGAGAGAAGACATGCCGAGGCGAGGGCCAGCTGATGCGCCCCACAAACCCGACCGCCCGTCTTGCACATGACCGAGCGCCGCAAAGGCCGCATGCCGGATGCTCCCGGGCACGCCCCGGCGATGGGAAGCGCCCGCAACGGAAATCCGCATGCGGGTTTATTGTACCCCGCCGTCAAGTGTAATTTCG
>CAVKNR010000350.1:0-2140 GCA_963657575.1 Sodaliphilus sp. | reverse complement strand
TCCCTGACACGGAAGAGGTCAGAAGTTCAAATCTTCTAACGCCCACCAAATGTTCACAGCTCGGAGGCTATGTCTCTGGGCTGTTTTGTTTTATGCCGCCAAGCCAAGCGAACGCCGCGGCGCCCAAGACCGCTTCGACAGCTCCAATAACCATCCCAACCGAGGCCGATACCGGCTCTACACCACCAGCGATTATCCCGACCGAACTCCAGGTCCCCTCGGTAGCGTCGGCAATCATCCCGGCAGACCCCAAGCTGCTTCCGCATCGCCAGCAATCACCCCGGTCATACCCAAAGTCACCCAGACAGCCCCGGCGATCGCGCCAAGCTGGCCTTCACAAGCCTCGCGGCCACATCCGGACAACCTTCCTATAATCAGGTCTAATACTTTTCCCGAGAAGTGAACAACCTGATTTGGGCCCCCGAAGCATCCGCACTTTTTGGCGTCAAAACCGCAGGATTCCAACGACAAAACCGCAGGAAATGAGCTTTCAAAAGTGTCGATGCTACGGGGGTCCATTTTGACTCGTTCACTTCTCGGGAAAAGTATTAGACCTGAAAATATAGCCACCAAGCCCAATGCCCAACAGTCGCCCTTACCAATGTCGGCGCACCTCGATAACGGTTTGCCACAGTTTAAACCGCTTCGCTTCGACGCGCTTGAGGGCAAAATATCGTTGCTCCTCACTCATGGGCCTGTTAAAGATGGGGCGCTTATTCCGATGCAGCTTCCTCCGGACGCGTTCGCACAGTCGAACGAGCTTGTCGTAGTCATTTGCCTGGTCAGTCGTCACCGTAAAGTACGCGACCCCATTGAGCATCTGCAACTCGTTGCGGCGCTCGGCATCCTTGTGGATTTTCTCGCTTCCATCATGAATAGCGTCGCTGTCGTAATCGACCAGCGCGGTCAGCACTTCGGACAGCAGTCCAGCCCTTACTTTGTCCAGGCCCACCTCGGCTTTAGCCGTAAGCGTAATGTCAGGTGTGCGTTCCAACACGCGAAGTTCGCGCTTGCGCCCTTCGTTGTATCCATCGCGAATGAAAAATTTCTTGTTCAGCTCGGCCTTGCCCAGCGCGTATCCGCCGTATCGTGCGGGCAGTGACATAAACATGCAAAGCCCCGACTCCCTTGGCGAGCGCGACCCCTCGATCACATATGCAAGCAGCGCCTTGGCTTTCGCAAGATCTCTCACCTTGGGAGACTTTTCGATATACGCCGCAATGAGCTTCCGGGTCGTAAGCCTCCCGTCGCGCATGCCCGCATCCCTACTCGTCACCCCACCGGGAGCAAGGTTGTCCAGCCGATAGTCCGCCGTCATGGCGTAGCCGGCATAGATGGCCTCAGCCGCTTCGCCGTCGTGCGCGGCCTGCAAATACGCCAGCTCGGGTGAGCACACATACGCATCCAATTTACCCCGCCAGTGGCCCAGCGATATAAACGAACCCGCTGGGGGCTCGTTAGTGCACAGGTGCGTGTTGACGTGTTTACTCCGCCGGCGATCGGCGCGCGACGGCACCAACAAATCCAGCGTCTCGATCCCCAGGTCGTAGCGATCGATAAACGCTTGCGCCTCTTGGTCCGAGAGCGCGCAAGCGCCTGCAATTGACACGACCTCTGGCTCCGTATCCCCAAACCGAGGGTTCGGAATGTGCGCTAAAAGCGCCAATGCAGCGTTATGTGAAACGATGAAGTAACTCATGGCGCGAAGATAGCATGTGCGTCGGCGGCAAGCAGCAGCCCCGACAAGTTTTCGTCAAACTACCGGCAATTTTCTGCCGCGACGCATTCAAAGTGCTCATTCGCCGACGTCTAAATGTAAATCCGTCAAGCTTTTGGCAAGCTTGCCGCTCAACTGACCAAAAGCTGACCATTTACTTGCCCGTTTGCTTGACGGCGCGTCCTCGCCAAAACGGTCCGCGACTTCTCGGGTAGCCGAGGCGCTCATCCAGAGGCCACGCGCTGCGCCTCAGCCGCCCCGCCACGCCAGCAAACAGCGCCGACTACCAGCTTAAATCCCGCCAGGCCAATCCGCGCGCATCGACTATCCACCGCTGGGGTATCCTTGGAACCAATGCACCGCAAGCCGCACCAAGGAGCCGCCATGCGCACCGAGCTCGATGTTCCCTTTTCACGCAAAGAA
>CAVKNR010000349.1:0-2152 GCA_963657575.1 Sodaliphilus sp. | reverse complement strand
CCGGTTCCACCGGGCCGCGCGGCAAGGAGATATATTGCCAGACCGGAGGGGTCCCGGGGGCGGGAATCTGGGCGTACACATTTCCTACACAGTTTAGGATTCTCAGCTGTATTTGCCAGTAATAAAGAGGGGACCTCATTTCCGAGATCCCCTCTTTCGCCTATCTCTAGTAATAGACTCTTAAATGCCTTATGCCAGCAGCTTGCGACCGGACTCCTCAATCGCGTCAAGTGCTGCATCAGCCTCGGCGGCATCCGCACCCTTAGCGAAGATGTACAGCTTGATCTTGGGCTCAGTGCCGGAAGGACGGACGATACCCTTGTTGCCACCCTCGAGATCGAACTCAATGACATTAGCCTTCGGCAGGCCGTTCACGCAGGTGTTGTAATCCACGACGGCCTCAATCTTGGAACCGGCGAGCTCCGCAGGCGGGTTCTCGCGCAGACCGGCCATGATGCCGGCCATCTTTGCCGCACCCTCAGCACCCGGATAGCTCAGCGAAATCGTCTTATTGTGATAGTAGCCATACTTCTCGTACAGCTCGTGCATCGCGTCGGCGAGGTTCTTACCCTGCAGCTTGTAATACTGAGCCATCTGGCAAATCAGCAGCGAAGTGCTCACCGCGTCCTTGTCGCGTACGTGATCACCGGCCAGATAGCCGTAGCTCTCCTCAAAACCGAAGATAAAGCGATCGACTTCACCAGCATCGGAAAGCGAGGTAATGATGTCACCGATGTACTTGAAGCCCGTCAGGCAACGACGGAGCTCAAAGCCATACTCCTCGGCCAAAGCATCGACCATGGCGGAAGAAACAATGGTAGTAACCGCGACCTTCTTGGTGAGGTCCTCGCCGCGGGCGGCACGGGTCTTGCAGATATAGTCGAGCAGCAGGACGCCCATCTCGTTACCGGTCAGCAGCAGATAGTCATCGCCATTCTTAACGGCAACGCCAACACGGTCGGCATCGGGATCCGTTGCAAGCAGCAGATCAGGGTGAACCTGCTCGCAGAGATCGATGCCCTTCTGCATGGCCTGACGAATCTCGGGGTTAGGATACGGGCAGGTTGGGAAATCGCCGTTAGGCTCCTTCTGCTCGGGAACAACCGTGACATCGGTGATGCCAGCGCGCTCGAGCACCGTCGTGACGGGAATGAGGCCGGTGCCGTTGAGCGGAGTGTAGACGAGCTTAAGCGGGGCGCCAGCGATCTCCTCGGCAGAAAGATTGGTCACGCCGCGGGCGAGAACGGCGTCATAATAACGCTCGAGGCACGAGTCGTCGATCCATTTGACCAGACCCTGCTCAAGAGCCTCATCAAAGTCCATGGACTTCACACCGGTAAACGTATCGGTCTCGGCGATAGCCTTAGAAATTGCATCGGCGGCCTCACTGGTGATCTGGCAGCCGTCGGGGCCATAGGCCTTATAGCCGTTATACGGCGCCGGATTATGGCTAGCGGTCATACAGATGCCACCGGAGCACTTAAGGTCGCGGACGGCCCAGGAAAGCGTCGGCACGGGAGAAATCTTGGGATACACGAGAGCCGTCACGCCGTTTGCCGCAAGAATGGCAGCCGTCGTCTTAACGAACAGTTCACCTTTATTGCGGCTATCGCGAGCGATGGCGACCGTCGGGTGCTCGAAGGTCGCATTAAGGTAGTCAGCGAAACCCTGGGTCGCACGACCGACCGTATAGATATTCATACGGTTAGTGCCTGCACCGATAGTGCCACGAAGACCGGCAGTACCGAAGGCGAGATCTTGGAAGAAAGCGTCGGTGATGGCGTCCTCATCACCCTGCTCCTTCATCGTGTTGAGCTCAGCGAGGAGCTCCTCATCCTTGACATTTGCAATCCAAGTATCAAGCAGCTCATGAACATCTGCCATGTGAGTCCTTCCGTCACAATCAATAAAACGACCCGTGTAAAACAGGACAAGCGCAGCAGTGCGCTAAAGCAAATATTAGTCCATTGAGAACAGAGAACCGACCAAAGAACGGTGAACGTCTATATTCAGCGGTGGATGATTGGATTGATTTAATTGCTTAGTGAATGCCGCCTTTAACGCAAAAAAGGGGGAGGCCGCGAGGCCTCCCCCTTCTCAGTTCAAGCGCACGGCTCGGTGCCGTCCACCGGTCAGCGGCGCCCTGGCCTCC
>CAVKNR010000348.1:0-2157 GCA_963657575.1 Sodaliphilus sp. | reverse complement strand
GATACTTGCCACATGCACGATCGCCGCCGCTATCGATAGCGCTCATATCATCGTCCGTGCCGTAAAACGCAGCGTGAAATAAATCACTCGGGACTGCGGTGGGAATCCTGGACCAAATCGGAACAGGAAGGAAGCCGCATGTACAGCGCTGAGCAGAGAAAGATCGCGATAGAGACCTTCGTCAAGTTCGACCATAGCTACGCCGACACCATCGCAGAGTTGGGGTATCCGACGAGGACGTGCTTGCGCAACTGGTGGAACGAGTACAGGGATACCGGCGAGGTGCCTATAAGCAAGTTCACCACCAACCCGAGATACACCGCAGAAATGAGGCGGCGCGCCGTCGAGCACTACCTCGAGCACGGCAAGAGCCTGACAAGGACGATGCGGGCGCTCGGCTACCCCAAGAGCCGCGAGGTGCTCGGCGACTGGATAGACGAGATCGCCCCGGGGCAGCGCAAGTACAGGGGCCCGAACCCGAAGCGGGACCCCGTTCCCGTGGAGAAGAAGGTGCAGGTCGTGGCCGAGCTGGAGGCGAGATCGGGGCCAGCCGCGGAGATCGCGGAACGGCACGGCGTGTCGCGGACGGCGCCCTACATTTGGCGCAGGGAGATCATGGGGGATAATGGCGGGGACCCCGAGAAGAAAGGCGTCCCCGTGAGCAAGGAATACGACGACCTGCCCGACGACATCGAGGTGCTGCAGGACATGCTGCGAGAGGCGAAGATGCAGCTCAGGAAGGTGCAACTGGAGCTCGAAGTGCGGCAGGCGACCCTCGAGATAGTAAAAAAAGACCCGGGCGCCGAACCGGGGCTGCTGACCAACGCGGAGAAGGCGGCGATGGTGACGGCGCTTAGGCCCAGGTGGAAACTCTGCGAGGTCCTGCCCGTGGTGGGCATGGCCAAGAACAGCTACGAGTACGCGAGGAGCGCCCAGGCCAAGGGCGAGACCGAGGAGCACGCGGCCGCCCGCAAGGCCGTGATCGAGGCGTTCGAGGCCAGCGGCGGCACCTACGGCTACAGGCGCATATACGCGCGGGTCAACGCCGACGCGGAGGACGGCGAGGCGATCGGCGAGTGGACCGTGCGCAGCATCATGGAGGAGGAGAACCTGGTCGCGAGGGCCGCCAAGAAGAAGCGCCGGTACAGCTCCTACGAGGGCGAGATCTCGGAGGCGCCGCCCAACCTCTTGCGCGACGACCGGGGCAAGCATCACTTCCGCGCGAACAAGCCGAACGAGCTCTGGATAACCGACGTGACCGAGTTCCGCATCCCCGCCGGCAAGGTGTACCTGTCGCCGATCGTGGACTGCTTCGACGGCATGCCGCTGAGCTGGTCGATATCGACCTCGCCCGACGCCGAGATGGCCAACTCGTCGCTGCTCGGCGCGTGCGAGTGGCTCGGCGAGGGCGACCATCCCAAGATCCACTCGGACCGCGGCTGCCATTACCGCTGGCCGGAATGGATAAGGATATGCGATGAGAATGGCCTGGTCAGGTCGATGTCCAGAAAGGGCTGCAGCCCCGATAACGCGAGGTGCGAGGGCTATTTCGGCAGGTTGAAGATAGAATTCTTCCACGGCTGCGACTGGGCCGGGGTCACGATCGAGGAGTTCATGGGAATGCTCGACGCCTACCTCAGATGGTACAGGGATGTTAGGATAAAGGGCGACCTGGATTACAGGAGCCCCATGCAGTATCGAAGGGATTTGGGCCTAGCAGCATAGGATGGTTTTGGTCCAGGATTCCCACCGCAGTCCCGTTTCGCAAACGCATCTCGCCGAATGCGCTAACGCGCTTTCGCCGACCCCGCTAACGTACTTTCACCAACTGCGCTAACGGAACTATGCTCCGATCGGGTATCCGACCCGGGAGGAGCGGGATATGGAGCGAAACGTAATGGGAGAGCTTAACGTCTACAGGGGGTCCGGCGCGAAGCCGAACTTCAGCGAGATCGCGAGGAGGCACGGCATGGACCGGCACACGGTCGCCAAGTACTGGCGGGAGGGCGAGTCCGCCGCCGACGGGAGGTCCGAGAGGGGCAGCGCCTTCGACCCGCTCGAGGAGGTGATCCGCGCGAAGGCCCAGCTGCCCGGGATGACCAAGATGGCCGTGTACGCGTTCCTGCGCGAGGGCCGCGGGGAGGGGCTGCCCGGGTA
>CAVKNR010000347.1:0-2218 GCA_963657575.1 Sodaliphilus sp. | reverse complement strand
TCCGCGACGTCATGGCGTTCCCCAAGACGGCCAGTGGCTCCGACCTTATGTCGGGTGCTCCGAGTGCCGTTTCCGGCGCCCAGCTCAAGGACGTCAGCCTGCGCCTGATGTAGGCAAGCGGCTACATATTGCTTGCAACGAGGGAAGGACGTGTGCCTTCCCTCGTTTTTTATGCGCCGAGATTGTGAGGGGATATAGGGTGACCGGGCGTCGCGGAAAGTGCGTCCCGGAATCTGGGTCCAGAACGGGTCGCGCTTTCCCAAAGGGGGTCCTCTGGGAAAGCGCGACCCAGAATTCGGCAAAATAATGGGGCACAGTTTCCGGTTGAGCTGTCTAACGGAAACTGTGCCCCAGAATGAGCACTCAAAACGGGGCAGGCTTTCTGTAACAACTGTCTGGCGGAAAGCCTGCCCCAATTTCTTATAGCGAGTCTCTCTGGATCAGCTGCATGTGCATCACGGAGGTGGTTGGCTCGGCACCCTTGATCATGTCGAGCGCAATGTTGGCGGCCATGTGGCCTTCTTCGCGCAGGGGCTGGCGGACGGTCGTGAGCGCGGGGACGCAGCGCGTCGCAATCTCGTGATCGTCGAAGCCGACGACAGAAATGTCCGCCGGAACGGATAGGCCTGCCTCGTTGAGTGCGGTGATGACGCCAGCCGCGATACGGTCCGATCCGCAGAGCACGCCATCGAAAGCAATCTCGCGCGCGAGGATCTGGTGCATGGCCTGATAGCCGTCTCCGTTGTTCCAGCCGGTATAGATAACGTTTGCGTCTGGGAGGTCTTCGCCCAAGACGGCGCGGTAGCCGCGCAGGCGGTCGACAACGGCGGGGTTGTCTTGCGGTCCCAACACGGCGACGATATCTTTGCGCCCTCGCTCCTTCATAGCGAGCGCTGCAAAGCGTCCGCCCTCTTCGTCGTCAGAGTAGACCGTCGAGAACACATCGCGATAGGGGTGGCCCTCGAGCTGGCCGCACAACACGGTGGGTACGCCCAGCTCGCACAGTACCTCGAGCAGCTCGCTGCCCTTGTAGGGGGAGACGTCGATCACGGCGTCGAACGAGCGGCGCTCAAAGTGCTCGCGTGCGCGGTTGCGCTCATGCGTAGAAGACGCCTGCAAGATAACGGGCAGATAGGACGACTCCGACAGTTCCTCGGTAATGCCGCTCAAAAACTCGCTATAGGTGGGGTCGCTGAAGAGTTCACTCAGGGGCTCGGTCACGAGCACGGCGATGATTTCCGTGCGCCCGACAGCGAGCGCTCGGCCACGAGCGTTGGGGACAAAATTGACTTCCTTGGCCGCCGCGCGGACGCGCTTTTTGGTTTCCTCGCTAATGCGGGGCGAATCGTTGAGAGCGCGCGATGCCGTGGAGCGCGACACGCCGGCAGCTGCGGCAACCTCGGCAAGCGTAGGTGCGGTGCGAACTGGTTGGGTCATGGCGTCTCCTGGAAAATGCGGTCGATGTTGTCACTGATACGGGCTGGTGCGGATACAGCTTACTATAGTGCGTCTGAACAGCGTTCATGATATCCGGTGACCGGCGTCGTTTTGCAACCAAGCCGCAATCGAATACACCTCGTATGGGGGGAGATATCTGCGGGCGTGGCGGTTGCCTACGAGCTTAAGAACGATGTCTTGTGCTGTGTTTCGATACTCAGGGTGACATAAGTGTCGCGGTTGTACAACCGGTTGCACCGTTAACCCGGTCAAATCGACCGTTCAGCGGACAACCGGTTGCACAGCTTTTTGCATCGCCCGTAAGATAAGGACAACCGGTTGCACAAGAATCACTACGATGACGAAGGAGCATCACCATGGACGCCATTAACGATTGGGAAAACCAAGCGCTCACCCACAGGAACCGCCTGGCACCCCATGCGTACTTTATGGGCTACGAGACCGCCGATCTCGCTGCAACGTACAGCCGTGAGCTGTCGCGCGGGTTTGTCCAGCTGTCCGGCTCGTGGCAGTTCCGCCTCTTTGAGGGGCCTGCTGCCGTCTCTAACGAGGAGCTTTCCACGTACGAGCCCGAGTGGGATCACGTGGAGGTTCCGCACCTGTGGCAGGTGGACGGCTATGGCAACCTTGCCTACACCGACGAGGGTTTCCCGTTCCCGGTGGACCAGCCGTTCGTTCCCTCCGACGACCCCACGGGCGTCTACCAGCGCATCGTCAACCTTCCCGCCGTTCCTGCCGGCGCTCGCGAGATCATTCGCTT
>CAVKNR010000346.1:0-2233 GCA_963657575.1 Sodaliphilus sp. | reverse complement strand
GTGGCAGCACCTACGAACAGGCCGCAGTCGGTCTCGTCAATTCCTAAGCTTTTACGCTTAGGACTTCATTGAGGTTTGTATTGCGACGCTTGAGCGAACGGCACCGGCAAATTCCTAAGCTTTTACGCTTAGGACTTCATTGAGGTGTCGCGCACGCGGTCGGCACCACCGCCGTCGATGACGAATTCCTAAGCTTTTACGCTTAGGACTTCATTGAGGTACCGAGCACAACCGCACCAAAGAGCAGGTATTGCACGCCCATTCCTAAGCTTTTACGCTTAGGACTTCATTGAGGTATTCGTGGTTAGATGTGAGTGTGACAAACATTTTAATTCCTAAGCTTTTACGCTTAGGACTTCATTGAGGTGAAAAAATCATTGCATGACGCTTATATCGGCGGCTTCAATTCCTAAGCTTTTACGCTTAGGACTTCATTGAGGTTCGTCAGCAGCTTCTTGATAAATTTGCAGATGGAATTCCTAAGCTTTTACGCTTAGGACTTCATTGAGGTCCATAGATGGCGGCTGTGATCGTCTTCTTGACGAAACGTATTCCTAAGCTTTTACGCTTAGGACTTCATTGAGGTTATCACACGACGCTAAGTTTTGCTATGGAAAGGAGATTCCTAAGCTTTTACGCTTAGGACTTCATTGAGGTGAGCGCAAACGATTTGCCAATTAATTTTAGTTACGCGAAATTCCTAAGCTTTTACGCTTAGGACTTCATTGAGGTGGACGGTTGCATCCTGAGCGGTTGGGAGCCGGTGGGATATTCCTAAGCTTTTACGCTTAGGACTTCATTGAGGTAAGAAAAACCCCTGTATTTAGTCAAGTCGGTGTTTCGTGATTAGTCACGAAAAATTTTCGGTTTTAGTCAAGGAGCGTTCCGGCCTGTTCCTTTGTCTTCTCCTTGGACCCGGACGCGGGTCCCGCGGGAGTCCTGCCGAACATGAGCGCCTCGCTGACGCGGTGGCTCTGTCCGGTGAACTCGAGCAGGCGTCCGTGGTGCACGATCCTGTCGATGATCGCGGCAGCGAGCTTGTCGTCCGCGAGGATCGTGCCCCATTTGCTGAACTCGATGTTCGTGGTGAACACGATGCTCCGCCTCTCGTAACTGCCCGCGATGATCTGGTAGAGCAGGCGGGCCCCGTCGATGTCGAACGGCACGTAGCCGAACTCGTCCAGGATGATCAGGTCGGCCCTGCCGAAGTCCCTGAGCATCGCGTCGAGGTTCCCGTCGCGTTTGGCCTTGCCGAGCTGGAGCACGAGTTCCGCGGTCTGGTGGAAACGCACGCTCAGGCCCCGTTCCACGGCCCTCATGCCCAACCCGATCGCGAGGTGTGTCTTGCCCCTGCCGGTCTTGCCGTAGAACACCAGGTCCTGCGCGCGGGGCACGAAGTCCAGGTCCAGCAGCCCGTCGAGCGCGTATCCGTCCGGGAGCCTCACGTTCGAGAAGTCGTAGCCGTCCAGGCCCTTGACGACGGGGAACCTGGCGCGGCGCAGGAGACGCTCGCGTTTCGAGCGTTCCCTGTTGGCCAGTTCCGTGTCGAACAGCCTGGACACCGCCTCGGTCTGCCGCGGCGTGGCCCAGCCCGTGAAATCGTCCATCGTCGCCCTGGATATGAACAGGCTCCTGGCCTTCGCGTAGAGCCCCTCGTCGTTCCTCGCGGCCATCATTCCCCTCCTTCCGCGTCCGTGGTGGTGAACGCGATGTCGTATTCGCTCAGGTCGGGCCTGTCGTCGTCGTATTCGACGCGTTCCACGCCCTCGGCGAGCCTGGCCGCGAGGAGCGTGACGCCGGCCCTGTCGACCCCGCCGGTCGATTCGAGCGTCGTGAGCATCGCCTCGACCGCGTTCGTCCAGCCGGACTCCCTGTCCACCCGTTTGAGGGTCCGCAGCGCGCCGCGCCGTTCCCTCTCGTCCTGCCGGTCGAGCCATTCGCGCAACGGGTCGGGCAGCATGTCGCGCACGAGGCTGTTGCGCCACGCGTTCGGCCTGTTGCAGAGCATCGCCAGCTGCATGGACGGGTCCTCGCTGCTGGTGCTGGCCTGGCCGTACGCCCTCGGATGCGCGGCCAGCCGGGTTCCCTCCACGTCGAGGATCTCTATCTCGAGGGCGCGCAGGCCCACGAGCACGTCGCGGCGCGCGTGCGACCCGTCCGTGGAGTAGCGGTGCCTGCCGTCGAGCGTGACCACGCCGTACTTGTCGGTCCTCATGCGCTTCCACGTGACCAC
>CAVKNR010000345.1:0-2265 GCA_963657575.1 Sodaliphilus sp. | reverse complement strand
CCGTTTTACCGAGGCAACGCCCTACAAGCCCAGCTCCCCGTATAGCTCCACCAAAGCAGCTAGCGACATGCTGGTGCGTGCGTGGACGCGAACCTATGGTCTGCGTACCACCATATCCAACTGCTCAAACAACTACGGCCCCTTCCAACATGTGGAGAAGTTCATTCCCCGCCAGATCACTAACATCCTGTGCGGCATCAAGCCAAAGCTGTACGGCGATGGCCTGAATGTGCGCGACTGGATCCATACCGAGGATCACTCTTCTGCCGTATGGACTATCTTGACGAAGGGCCGCTACGGCGAGACGTACCTCATCGGCGCCGACGGCGAAAAGAACAATATCGACGTTTTGCACGCCATCCTCGAGGGCATGGGCAAGGCCGCCGACGATTTCGATTGGGTGCGCGACCGTCCCGGCCACGACCGCCGCTACGCCATTGACTCCTCGAAGCTGCGTCGTGAGCTGGGCTGGGAGCCTAAGCATACCGACTTTGCCAAAGGGCTTGCCGCGACCATTGAATGGTATCGCAAAAATGAGCAGTGGTGGCGTCCCGCCAAGGAGGCTACCGAGGCAAAGTACAAGGCGCAGGGCCAGTAGGGGGAGTTGGACATGTCTTTTGAGTTCGAGAAGCCGTTGAGGGCAGAACGCACGAATATCCCCGGCATGCTGGTGTTCGACCTGGCCGTGCACGGCGATTCCCGCGGATGGTTCAAGGAAAACTGGCAGCGTGCGAAGCAGGTTGACCTCGGCCTGCCCGACTTGGGGCCTGTGCAGAACAATATCTCCTTCAATGCCGAACGTGGCGTAACGCGTGGCATCCACGCTGAGCCTTGGGACAAGTACATTTCCGTGGCCACCGGCAGCGTCTTCGGCGCTTGGGTGGATTTGCGTCCCGGGAAGAGCTTCGGCCAGGTGTATACCTGCGTTATCGATCCCTCGAAGGCCATCTACGTGCCCCGAGGCGTGGGCAACTCCTTCCAGGCGCTGGAGGACGGCACGGCATACACCTATCTGGTGAATGCCCATTGGTCAGCCGACCTAAAGAAGACCTACACGTTTGTGAACTTGGCAGATCCCGACCTGAACATTGAGTGGCCTATCCCGCTTGAGCAGTGCGAGCTTTCCGAAGCTGATAAGGCCCACCCTATGCTGAAGGATGCGTTGCCCATGATGCCCAAGCGCACCCTGGTTACCGGATGCAATGGCCAATTGGGCCGTGCGGTGCGCGCGTTGGCCGAAGAGCGAGGTTTGGCCGAATGGTTCGACTATTGCGACATCGATACATTTGACCTTTCCGACCCTGTGGCTTACCAGGGTATTGACTGGAGTCTGTATGGAACGGTCGTCAACTGCGGGGCGTATACGGCTGTCGACAAAGCGGAAACGCCCGAAGGTCGCGTGACTTGCTGGAAGGCAAACGCGACTGGACCTGCGCTTATGGCGCGCGTTTGCGCAGAGCATGGCATTACGCTGGTCCATGTGTCATCCGATTACGTATTCGACGGCACTTGTGAGCTCCACCCAGAAGATGAGCCTTTTGCCCCGATGGGCGTATACGGCCAGTCGAAGGCAGCGGGCGATCTTGCCGTCGGCGGGTGCCCCAGGCACTATATCGCGCGTTCCAGCTGGGTGATCGGCGATGGCCGTAACTTCGTGAAGACGATGATGGGCCTTTCAGATCGCGTTGCTGCTGGTGAGATTTCTCAGGTGACGGTAGTGGACGACCAGGTTGGCCGCCTTTCCTTCACACGCGACATGGCGGAGGGCATCTTCTGGCTGCTCGGCTACCGCGAAGGCGACGTCGAGCCCAGCAGCCCCGCGCCGTACGGCACCTACAACCTTACTGGTTCGGGCGAGTCCAAGAGCTGGGCGCAGGTTGCGAAGCGCGTGTTCGAGCTTGCCAACGGGAACGCTGACAAGGTAGTGCCCGTTACTACTGCCGATTACTACGCCAGCGTCGCGGGTCCTATATCTTCTCGTCCTGAGCATTCGGCGATGGGCCTCTCCAAGATCGTCGCTGTTGGCTTTAATCCTCCCGATTGGGAGCAGGAGCTCGATGAATATGTGAAGAACGAACTCGCGAAATAACGCAGTAGAGCGGCAGCTTAGGTTGCCGCTCTACCGTATGCGGGAGCAGTCGCCAAACGCTTTAGGGCTGCAGTTTGTTACCATGTTAGAGTTTATTTAATCGCATTTGATTTTGGTTTTATGTTTGCCCGCGATAGGCATTAGCATTGATTTACTGTTAGGGTGCTTTGTTGATG
>CAVKNR010000344.1:0-2290 GCA_963657575.1 Sodaliphilus sp. | reverse complement strand
CGTTCTTCTCGTCCGCCGTCAGCTCGGCCATGGTCTTGCCCGGCGTGTCGACCGGCAGGAACAGCGGGTCATAGCCAAAACCATGGTCGCCGCGGCCCTCGTGCGCGATAACGCCCTCGCAGGCGCCCTCGCCATAGGTAACCAGACCGTCCGTGTCGATGAGCGCGACGACGCTCATAAAGCGCGCGGTGCGGTCCTCATCTGCCACGCCTTCCAGGTTAACGAGAAGCTTGGCGTTGTTGGCGGCATCGTCGCCGTGCACGCCCGCATAGCGCGCGCTATACACACCGGGCTCACCGTCCAGCGCGTCGACGACCAAGCCCGAATCGTCGGCAATGGCCATAAGGCCCGTCTCCTCAACCGCGGCTTGGGCCTTGATGATGGCGTTCTCCAAAAACGTCGTGCCGTTTTCCTCGGGATCCTCAAAATCACCCAGCTGGCCGAGCGCCACAAAGCGCACCTCGGGCATGACCTTGCCCAAAATGGCCTCGATCTCGGTGAGCTTATGAGCGTTTCCGGTTGCCACGACGATGGTCGCCGCCGGGTCGAGGGTGTCGATGTCAATCTTCTCAAGTGCCATGACTGGCCTCCTTGTCTCTATAGCAATGCCGTGTTGAGGACGACGAGGACCTCGGCCTCTCTCCCCTCTCAATCAACGGCAGTCTTATACTTCGACGTTTTCCCAGATAAAACCTACCAAAATAAACCTGTCCCTTTTTGGTAGGTTAGGCGAGGGCTTGGCGCTGGAGCTCGATGAGCTCGGCGATACCCTTGTCGCCCAGGTCGAGCAGGGCGTTGAGGCGTTTGCGGTCGAAGGGCGCCTGCTCGCCAGTGCCCTGGAGCTCGATCATCTCACCAGTGTCGGTGGCGACGAGGTTCATGTCGACCTCGGCATGGCTGTCCTCGGAATAATCCAAGTCGAGCAGAGTGTTGCCGTCGACAACGCCCATGGAGATGGCAGCCACCTGGCCGATAAGCGGGATGCGCTCGATCTTGCCCGCCTCGACCCACATGGCGAGGGCGTCGTGCAGCGCCACCCAGGCGCCGGTGATGCTCGCTGTACGCGTGCCGCCATCGGCCTGAATCACATCGCAGTCGACGGTGACGGTGTACTCGCCGAGCGCCTTCATGTTGACGACGGTACGCAGGCTGCGGCCAATGAGGCGCTCGATCTCCATGGAGCGGCCCTTGCGGTTGGCGTGCTCGCGCTTGCAGCGCTTGCCGGTCGACGCCGGCAGCATGGCGTATTCCGCGGTCACCCAGCCGGCCTTAGCTCCCTTTCGCCAGCCCGGCACGCCCTCCTCGATAGTGGCGGCGCACAGCACGCGCGTGTCACCGAACTCGGCCAGACACGAGCCGTGAGCGTGCTTCATGACGCCACGGGTGAGCTTAACGGGGCGCAACTCGTTGGCGGCGCGACCGTTGGCGCGGTTGACCTGCATGTACTCCATAGAAATTTCCTTTCGGCAAAAGATGTGGCGAAGGCTCTGGCAGCTGCCTTACATCTATTTCAGCTCATCGATATCGATATGTTCGATGCTCTTGAGCGGCTGACCAAAGATAAAGCTGCCCGCCACCGCAAACTCGGCAATGTTATCGGCCGTCGTGGCAAAACGATGCTGCGGCTCGGCGGCGTCGCCCGCCAGCTGCTCGCGGCGCGTGAGGATATCGGTCAGCTCGCGCGTGGTCTCCTCGGCGGAACTCACGACGCGCACCCCAGGCCCCAGCGCATGGCGGATAGGTCCCACCAACAGCGGAAAATGCGTACAGCCGAGCACCACGGTATCGATGCCGTGGTCGCGCAGCGGCTCAACCGTGGCACCCACCAGCGCACGCACGGCAGGCGTATCGAAGATGTCCTCGTTCTCAAGCCACTGTTCCTGCAGATGTGCACCCGAGGCGAGCTCGTGTTCGACAACCTCGACAAAGCTCGAGGCTGGACAGCCGTATACATCGACGCCGGCATCCAGGTCCTGAATGGCGCGCGTATAGGCGCCCGAGCGAATAGTGAGGTTGGTGGCGAGCACGCCCACGCGACGCGTACGCGTGCTGTTGATTGCCGCACGGGCACCCGGCGCGATCACACCGATCACGGGAACGTCGAGCACCTGCTGGGCCAGACGCAAGGCCGCAGCGGTCGCCGTGTTGCAGGCGATGACCATAATCTTGACGTCGTGCTTCGAAAGCCAACGACCCGCCTGCAACGCAAACGAGCGCACTTCATCCTCGGTGCGCGTGCCGTAGGGGCAGCGCTTGGTGTCGCCAAAGTAGTAGACGGACTCGTGCGGCA
>CAVKNR010000343.1:0-2310 GCA_963657575.1 Sodaliphilus sp. | reverse complement strand
TACTTCTCGGGGTGAGCCTGAGCGTCGAGCAGCGTCTCACGGTTGAAGACGTTGATGTTCAGGTGGTGGCCACCCTTCTCGGCGTAAGCGTCGAGCATGTGGACCAGGTTATCGGCCTGGGTCTCGGAAACTTCAGAAACCTTCATAATGTGTCTCCTTCGATTAATAGGCGCCGGCCGAAACCGGCGCGCTAATCAGTAATCGTTATTGTTAGTATAGCACTAACAATAGTTACTCGCCCAGCTGATCAAGGTCGATATCGCCAAAGAACACCTGATCCTCCTTGCCGAGCGCACTCGGGATGATGGAGAAGGTGTTGGAGATGCCGTCCTGAGCATCGCGGAACGGGAGCTTGGAAACCGAAGACAGCGAAGCGATGGCGCCGTGGCTATCGCGCTTGTGCATGGGGTTAGCACCCGGGGCGAACGGCTGGCCAGCCTTGCGGCCGTCGGGCGTGGAGCCGGTCTTCTTACCGTATACGACGTTGGAGGTAATGGTCAGAACCGAGGTCGTGGGCACGGAGTTGCGATAGGTGTCGTTCATGCGGATGTACTCCATGAACTGGTGCACAACGTCGTGAGCGATCTGGTCGACGCGGTCGTCGTCGTTACCGTACTTGGGGAACTCGCCCTCGGTCTCGAAGTCGACGATGATGCCGTTCTCATCACGGACGGGGTGGACCTTGGCGTACTTGATGGCGGACAGGGAGTCAGCCACGACGGAAAGGCCAGCGATGCCCGTAGCGAACCAGCGGTGCACGTGCTTGTCGTGCAGAGCCATCTGGATGCGCTCGTAGCAATACTTGTCGTGCATGTAGTGAATGATGTTCAGCGAGTTGACGTACACGCCAGCGAGCCACTTCATCATGTCGTTGTACTTGGCCACAACGTCGTCGTAATCGAGCGTATCGCCCTCGACGGCGCGATACTTGGGGCCGACCTGCTTCTTGGAGACCTCGTCAACACCGCCGTTGAGTGCGTACAGCAGGCACTTGGCCAGGTTGGCGCGAGCGCCGAAGAACTGCATCTCCTTGCCGATGCGCATGGAGGACACGCAGCAGGCGATGCCGTAGTCGTCGCCATGATAGACGCGCATGAGGTCGTCGTTCTCGTACTGGATCGAGGAGCTGGCGACAGAAGTCTTGGCGCAGAACTTCTTGAAGTTCTCGGGCAGACGGGTCGACCACAGAACGGTCATGTTGGGCTCGGGGCTGGTGCCCATGTTCTCGAGCGTGTGCAGGTAGCGGTAGCTCATCTTGGTAACGAGCGTACGGCCGTCGACACCCATGCCGCCGATGGACTCGGTGACCCACTGCGGGTCGCCGGTGAACAGGGCCTGGTACTCAGGGGTACGGGCAAACTTGACCATGCGAAGCTTCATGATGAAGTGATCCACGAACTCCTGGATCTGCTCCTCGGTGAAGGTACCGTTGGCAAGGTCGCGCTCAGCGTAGATGTCGATGAACGTAGAGGTACGGCCGATGGACATGGCAGCGCCGTTCTGCTCCTTGACGGCAGCAAGGTAGGCGAAGTACATCCACTGGATGGCCTCCTGCGTGTTGGTAGCAGGGTTGGAAATGTCGAAACCATAGGTCTCGGCCATCATCTTGAGCTCGCCGAGGGCGCGGATCTGCTCCTGCAGCTCCTCACGATCGCGGATGTTGTCGGCGGTCATGACCGTCGGGGTGGAAGCCTTCTGGGCCTCCTTGTCCTTGATCAGGTAGTCGACGCCGTACAGGGCAACACGACGGTAGTCGCCGATGATACGGCCGCGGCCATAGCCATCGGGCAGACCGGTGATGATGTGAGCCGAGCGGCAAGCACGCATCTCGGGGGTGTAAACATCGAAGACGCCAGCGTTGTGGGTCTTACGCTCGAAGGTGTAGCGCTCGACAACGTTCTCGTCGACCTTATAGCCGTGCTGGCTGGCAGCCTGGCAAGCGATGCGGATACCGCCGTTGACGTGCAGCGCGCGCTTGAGCGGCTTGTCGGTCTGGAGACCGACGATGGTCTCCTTCTCGCGGTGGGCGTTATCGATGTAGCCAGCGGGGTGGCTCACGATACCCGTAACGGTCTTGGTGTCCATATCGAGGACACCGCCCTGCTCGCGCTCCTTAAGCAGCAGGTCGAGAACCTCGCCCCACAGCTCCTTGGTACGCTCGGTCGGGCCGGCGAGGAACGACTCGTCGCCCTCGTAGGGGGTGTAGTTCTTCTGGATGAAGTCTCGGACGTCAACCTCTCCCGTCCAAATGCCTTCCTTGAAGCCTTCCCATGCCTCCTGCATTGTGTAACCACGCTCCTAGTTACGTGT
>CAVKNR010000342.1:0-2326 GCA_963657575.1 Sodaliphilus sp. | reverse complement strand
ACGATCGGGACTACGGATCTCTGCACGAGAACGCCTCGGCCCTCGACGTCGCCCCGTCGACCTACATGCGCTACCTCATCCGCATCCCAGTATCGGCATGCCCAGACCCAAAGGGATCAAGGGTGCTTGTCGTCGATGCTAAGACGCTTGGCGCCCTGCGCTACGAGCTCGTCCGCTGGGGGCGCCATTACAACCAGGGCGTCCACGCCCTCAATGCGATTGCGTACGCAGCGCGCAGGAAAGCTCCCGAGTGGGATTACTTCGTCCAGCAGATCGGCATCGCGAACGATAAGCTCGATGCGGTCGAAGAAGGGCGGCGCAGGCTTGAGGGACGGATTGACGAACTGGAAGGCTCCATCGTAGTAGGCGACGGCCTATGCCGATACTGAAGCCGATATCCGGGCACACGGGCTGCCGCAACGTCCGGAAATACCTTGAGAAGAACGGGCGCGCCATAGCCCGCGACTTCTTCAACCTGTCCTGGGACGAGCGTGAGATGAGCGGCTACGACCAGGCTGGCAAGGAAGCCGTCGAATGGGATCGCGAGATGGACCGGATGCGTGCGTCCTTCGGCAACGACGCGCCTTGCAAGGGCAGGAAGGCGCGCACCTACAAGCACTTCGTCATCTCGCCCGACCCGGAGGACGGCATCGACATCGAGGCGCTGCGCGGGATAGCGAGCGACTGGGCGCTCCGCTTCTTCGGCGACCATCAGATAGCCATCGTATACCACGACGACAACGCCAACGGGATACCGCATGCGCATGTGGTGGTGAACAACACCAACCTGAAAACCGGCAACAGGATGCAGACGAGAAACCCGCTCGAACTCAACCGCGCCTTGCAAGACATGGCCCGGGAGCGCGGACTGCGCGGCCTTTCCAACGAGTCGAAGGCCAAGAGCGGCGTTGAGAGGCTTGCAGAGAAAGAGCATGGACGCAAGATGCCTTCCAAACGGCAAGACGTCCACATGAGCCGCGCCGAGCACGAGATAGTCGCAGAAGGCGGTTACTCGTGGGTATCGGACATCAGGTGCCGCGTAGGCATAGCAAAGGAGCTCTCAAGAAGCGACGCCGAGTTCAGGCAGGTGCTCGGGTTGCTGGGCATCGAGATCTCGCCGGCATCGACACGCGGCGGACGGGACGACTGGGTCTACAGCATGAGGGAAACGCCGAAATGCAAGGTTTCCGGAGGCAAGCTCGGGTACGCCTACACAAAGCAAGCCGTCGGGAGGAGCTTCGGCGGAACGAGCCTCGAAGGCATGAGCAACCGCGAGGTTCTGAAAGCCGCAAGGAACGCGATTGCGCTTGAGAGCCTGAGCGACCTACAGGACCTTGCAAGCGCCCTGGAGACATGCTCGAAGTACAGGATAGCGAACAGCGCGGATGCGATAACGAGGGCACGCGCCATGGAGGCCAAGGCGGAACAGAGCTTCAGCGACCCTCGTGCCATCGCAGCCGCGACGGAAATCCGCGAGGCAGCCCAGATACTCGCCTCGTACGGGCTGCTGCCCGAGAAGGGCGAGCCACGCACGCACCCCAACGATGGCAGGCGACAGGCCAACGCCCATGCGCCAAACAGTCGAAACAAGGAACAGGAAGCAGCGAAACAACGCCTACAAGAGCAACGCCGGGGAGATCGAGGTGAACGGTAAATGAGGATAGAGATGGCGTATCAAAACGGCAGAGTCGACGTGTTCGACACGATGTCGTTCACAGCCCCAAGCCCGTTGGGAAAAGAGAACGCGCTCACAAACTTCGAGCTGCGCTTCGACGAGCTTGGAAAAACGGGATTGTGGCTTGCCGCCCATCATTACGACGCCGACCTTTCGTGCACCGAGGAATGCCCTGACGACGAGACGCCCGTTGCAAGGCGCAGGCGCGGCTGGCGCTTTCTGCTGGCGGAAGCTTCGGAGTTGGACGAACTCGAGTGGGTTGCCGTTGACGGTGAGGTGTCCTTAGCGCGCGTCCTCGGCGAGATGGTCGATGTTGGCAAGCTGATGAGATCCGCAAGGCTATGGCTCGGAACGCCGAACCAATCGGTTGCGGAGACCATCGTGCAGCTGTTCGATGAGCTTTCAGCCGTCTCGCAAGCCGACTGCGGTATCGCATGCGATGCGATACCGCGGCACTGCGGCTGCTCGGAAGAGCTCGTCTACCGACTCAAAGCGGCTTGCCCCGGGCAATCATCGAACGAAACAGAAACCGACAATCGAGAAGAGAACTGGCTGGAAGGATTTGAATATGAAGATCGTTAAATGCATGTTCGGCATTATCGGAAAACTATGCCTAGCCTTCATTGGGCTTGTGGCATGGATCGGCAAGCG
>CAVKNR010000341.1:0-2527 GCA_963657575.1 Sodaliphilus sp. | reverse complement strand
CGAGCGTCGTAATGACGCTTGCGAACCATCTCGATAAAGGCATTCGCCTCATCCTCGGACTCAATATGGACCAGCTGGGCAATAAACCGGCTCTTGCGGTCCACAAACTCGCCCGAAGCCTCAATATTCGATTGCAGAGTAAAATAGCTGTCCAACAAAGCCCCTCAACAACAAGCAAAGCAACAAACAGCCTCAATAATACGGCAAAGGCCGTACCGATAATCCCGGTAAATAGAACGGCAACGCCAATGACCAGGCAAAAACAGCGAGATGCCGAGAACGGAACCGCCGATGATTCCGCCAACGAAAGCAAGAACCCGTCAGCGCGAGCAAGGTGCCTTGAAAGACGAGATTACAACAAAAAAGAGGGCGTTTATGACCAAGCAAAGAAAGCGAGACGGCGTCAGCTGAGTCGATTTGGCCCGAAAGAGGAGGGAGCACGCCTTATGGCGGCGACCGACGAATGAGCGCCAAATCGGCCAGCTGACGCCGTCGCAGCGTCGACAAGAAAGCTGAGTGGGCTTGTAAGCCGGGTTCTGTCGTGGACGGTCATTTATCTTGTCTGCACGTTACCGTGCAGCTCCACGCACGCTACCCGAACGCGGACCGGGCCGGCCCATAGCGTTCCTATTCGCGCTTGCTCCGGATGGGGCTTGCCAAGCCGCCGTGTTGCCACGACGCTGGTGGTCTCTTACACCACCGTTTCAGCTTTTCCCTTTACGCCTTGCGGCGCAGGTGGGAGTCTTCTTTTCTGCGGCGCTTTCCGTCGGATCACTCCGCCCGGCCGTTAGCCGGCATCCCGCCCTCTGGAGCCCGGACTTTCCTCACGCGTGCCGCAAGCAGCACATCGCGCGACCGTCTGGCCCACTCAGCAGTGCAAGAGTGTAGCACACCGTTGTCACAGGCAATGGCACAACACAAGCGTTCGACACGATAAACCAAGAACCACGCCATGCAGTACAATAGTATCGTCGATGGGCAACGTCGTCAGTCGAGACGCGACCGCGCTCCGCACCCCTCCGTCTACTCGGTGCGTTCCCGCCTCCTCCCCGAGGCGGGATGTCGGCATTTTTCATGCACCAACAACCCAATAGCCCGTGAACAGCCTAGGCGGCATTGCACACGGGCAGCATCGCGCATCTCGGCAGGAAATGCAAAAAGGGACCCGTCCATTGCGGACGGATCCCCTAAAACAAGTGATCGTCAAACCGATTTACTCGGCGTCGGTCTCCTCGTCCTTCTTCTCGGAAGGCAGCGGGGTGACCTCGATCTCGACGCCCAGAGTCTCAGCAGCAGACTTCATGGACAGGGAGATACGACGACGGTCGAGGTCGATCTCCATGACCTTGACCTGAACCTTGTCGCCCACGTGGGTGACCTGAGAAGGCTGATCGACGTGCTTGTTGGCCATCTCGGAGATGTGCACCAGGCCCTCGATGCCCTCGCCCAGGTCGACGAAAGCGCCGAACGGGACAAGCTTGGTCACAGTGCCCTCGACGATAGCGCCGACGGGGTACTTCTTGACCAGTGCGCGCCACGGATCCTCGGTGGTCTGCTTGAGACCCAGGGAGATGCGCTCGCGGTTGAGATCGACGTCGAGAACCTCGACCTCGACCTCCTGGCCGACCTTGACAACCTCGGAAGGATGGTTGACGTGGTTCCAGGAGAGCTCGGAGATGTGGATGAGGCCGTCGATACCGCCGAGGTCGACGAAGGCGCCGAAGTCGACGATGGAGGAAACGGTGCCCTGGAGACGCATGCCAGACTTGAGCTTGGACAGGATCTCGGAGCGCTCGGCCTTACGGGACTCCTCGAGCACGACGCGACGGGAGAGGACGACGTTGTTGCGGTTGCGGTCCATCTCGATGACGCGGGCCTCGATGCGGGTGCCCATGTAGGAGGTGAGGTCCTTGACGCGACGGAGGTCGACGAGGGAAGCGGGCAGGAAGCCACGCAGGCCGATGTCGAGGATCAGGCCGCCCTTGACAACCTCGATAACCTCGCCCTCGACGTTCTCGCCGGAGTTGAACTTCTCCTCGATGCGGTTCCAAGCACGCTCGTACTCGGCACGCTTCTTGGACAGGACCAGACGACCGTCCTTGTCCTCCTTCTGGAGAACCAGAGCCTCGATGGGATCACCGAGTGCAACGATGTCTGCAGGGTTAGCGTCCTTGCGGATGGACAGCTCGCGGACCGGGATAACGCCCTCGGACTTGAATCCGATGTCAACGAGCACCTCGTCATGCTCGATCTTAACGACAGTGCCGTTAACGAGATCGCCCTCATCAAAGTCGGTAATCGTACCGTCGATGAGGTTGTTCATCTCCTCCTCATTGACATCGTCAAGAGAGAAAATGGACGAGTTCTGAATCTCACTCAAAGGTGGACCCCTTTCGAACTACGGGGCCCCGATTGCTAGGACCTACAGAAGGGTGCGACAAGCACACAACGTTTAGGAACACTCGGGAGCCGACAGATACTAATGTGACGCTTATGCAATCACGTTCGTATAGGTTACGGGGAAATG
>CAVKNR010000340.1:0-2542 GCA_963657575.1 Sodaliphilus sp. | reverse complement strand
TCGGCAGCATCAATGGGCTCGTCATCGTCCACCGCGTCGCCCTGTTCATCGGAAATAGGAAGGGGCTCAGCAATCGCGGTGCCCTGCTTTTCAAACGTTATCGTGGAATCAAACTTCGCGGCATCAAACGACATGGTGCTATCGACGTGCTGCTGAGCCTCGAAAGACGTTGTTGCCTCAACAACATCCGCGGACGTCGGTTGCTGGGACTCAAAGGACGTTGTAGCTTCGGCGGCGTCGACGGGCACGGACTGCACAGCCTCGTTCTGCTCGAACTCTTGCGCCGCGAGCTCACGTGCCGCCTCGGCTGCCTGCTGCTGAGCGATAGCCTCCTGCTCGGCAGCCTCGCGTGCGGCAGCGCGCTTCTCCTCGAAGTCGTCGACAAATTTCTTGCCCTTTGCAAGTGCACCCTTAAAGAAGTTGGAAGCGCTGGCGCCAATCGACGAGAACGCGGATGCAATGTCGGCATGGGGCGTTGCCGCGGGAATCTCGGCCGAGAAATCAGTATCGCTCTCGTAAGACACGCGCCTCGGCTGTTCAACGTAATCGTCGTCAGACTCGTCCGCAACGTCTTGTGCCGGCGCGGCGGGAGCCAAAATGTCCAGTCCTGCCGCGGGATCGATCGCGGACACCGCCTCGGGCTCGGCAACGGCAGCGGCAACCGCGGCAGACTCATCATCCACGGTGACAGCGGGCGCAGGCGCAGTCACGACGGGGGCAGGCTCGGGCTCAAACGTCGGCTCCTCGCCCTCCTCGTAATCGAGCGTGCAGGACTCGGGAAGCATTCCGAGCGCACGGATGGCATCCGAACCAAAGCGGATGTTGCCGGCGGCATTGCGATAGAGCTTGGGCTCGGGCTCGGCCGCGACAGGCTCCTCCACCGGCTCGGCAGCGGAAACCTCGTCATTGAACTCTTCAGCCTGGGCAGCCTGGTTCTGATCCTCGGGCACGATGGCGCCGATCAGCGTCTCGTCGGCAGACGCACCCTCAAAGCCCTCGATCTGCTCGTCGAAAGCCTCACCCTGTTCGGGCTCGGTCTGAGTGTCGGGAGCAATCGGCTGACCGAACTCGTCCTCGGCGTAGGTAGGCTCTTCGTACTCGATGGTGTTGCCGTAGTCGTTTTGCTGCTGGGCCGCGGCATACTCCGCCGCTGCACGCGCCATTTCCTCGGCACGACGCTTTTGCTCCCCAAAATAGGTATCGAACGGAACATCGTCGGGAAACTCGTTTTCGCCCTGGAAGGGAGCAACGTTGTCCATAACGCCGAGCATAGCGGCGACAGAAGACTTGTTGCACACCGCGCCGGACGTATAGGGAAGAATATGGCGGTTAGAGATGATGTTTGCCGCGTTGGCAAGTGCAACGAGGGAAGCGAGGATCGCGACAATCCACAGCAGAACCTTGAGCGCGCCGGGGAGCGGCAGGATACGCAGGATGGCAACGGCAGCGGGGGCAACCGTGGCAACGGGCAACAGCTTGGCGATGAGCGCACGATACGAAGCATAGGGCTCGCGGGCGAGCAGCTCGGCACGGGGAGAGTCGTAGTGTGCGACAACGACCACCGGGCGGTTACGCGGGGACGCGAGCGGGCCCGAGGCCTTGTGGTAGGCGATGACATTTTGGCTCACGCCCGTCTTGCCCAGACGCGAAACCACGGGGTGGCCCGTGCGCTCGAGCACGTAAAGAACGGCGCCGACAATAGCCAGCAAGGTGCCGACCAAGCCGATACCGCCGCCGATGCCCATCAGCAGGGCGCCGGCAAACGCAAGAATACCGGTAACGGCAAATGCCAACCTACTGGGCGCCGGGGCATTGAACTCCTGAACCTCGGGATCAAAGCCGTGGTTGCGGAAGATCTGAGCGATATCCTCGGCAGCCAAGCGCTCTTCTTCGCTGCATGCCGGCGTAATGCCGGTGTTCTGCAGCAGGTGGTTAATATAGTTCTGGGTGTTCGCCATGTGCGCTCCACATCCATAATCCGACAAATAGGCCCAATGCATGCACATTAGAACCGTATATAGTCGAAAGTATACCCCGAGCGAGCGCAAACGACCGAATTCGGGCCATCTTAACGCCCCGAGCGGACAAGGATATAGCCTAATCTCCATATCGGACTAAAATCATGGCAGCAAACCACCTTCTCATGCGAGGACTCTATGACGGCAAGCGACACGACCGAGACAATTAAAAAGGGAAATTCGGAGCCCAGTTTCGATAAAACGGCTCAGCGCATCCTCAATCTTTTCTTTGTGCTCAATAGCTCCCCCGAACCGCTGACGACCGAGCAGATCGTCTTGGATTCTGACCTGGGATATGGCTCGGGCAATATCGACTCGGATAAGCGCAAGTTTCGGCGCGATCGTGACAAACTGCTCGAGCGTGGCATCTTAATCAAGGAGGTTCGCCCCGCCGGTGCGCAGGAGACCGAGGAAAGCTCGTGGACAATCGACCGCGAGCACACGTTTGCGGCAGGCGGCCTCATCACCGCAGACGACGCCGATATCCTGCTCAACGCCATCGACCAGACACTAGCGGCCGGCTC
>CAVKNR010000339.1:0-2562 GCA_963657575.1 Sodaliphilus sp. | reverse complement strand
CATCCCAGGACCAGGTTCCCGCCTCGTCGCCGACAGCGGCGCCCGCGTCGTACTGCGTGCCGCCCACGTTGACCCAGTCGGCGGCGAGCGCCACGTTCGGCAGCAACAGCTGGCCGGCCATGAGCGCGCAAGCCCCCGCGCAGGCAAGCTTGGCGCCCACGCGACGCCACGTTCCGCGGGAGAGCGCGCACGCGCGGCCGTGGTCGATTGGGTTGTCATGGATTTGCGTTCGCATGTGAGCCTCCTTGTCGTAAGTGGTGCTTCTGTAACACCATGTTACGGGAAGATATCCGGATCCCGGGGCACAAATTCTCATGTGGCGCACCTGCCAGCGCAAAAGGCAACGAGCATGCAATTGCCAAGCGCGCCCCCCGAAAGGCCCACCCCCTACCGTCATGGTCTACAATCGAGGACACGATTATTCGTCCACCCAAAGGACCGTTCTTGACCCTGAGCAAGCCTAAAATCAACGCGCTTCTGGCACTCGCGCTCTTCACCTTCGCCTTCCTTGCCGCCGAGTTTCGCTTCGATATCAATATCGGGCTACTCGCCGGCGCCGAGCGCGTTGTGCTCGCACAGGGCTTTATTCTGGGCGCGAGCGTGCTCGGCTTTATCGGATACGCTCCGCTGCTTGAGCACGCGCAGCACAAAGGCCAGCCTCAGACAGTTGTCAGCGCCGCCGTCCCCATCGCCATCTTGGGGTTGACCCAGATTCAGTCCCCCACGAGCCCGCTTGCACTCGAGATTCTGGGATGCCTCGCATTCCTCGGGCTCGGCCTGCTGGGCGCCGCCACTCACCACGCCTTTTCGTTGGCATTCCAGGATGACCCCAAACTCGCCACTGGAGCGGGAGCAGCCTATGCTGCCGGCATCCTGATGCAGTTCGCCGTCAACCTGATTGATTGCGGCGGCATCGTCGAGCTCATCATTCTTGGCGCGGCAACGATCGCCATCTCCGCCCTCAGCGTCGTTCCCCAAAAAGCTGCCGAGAGCTCCAGCCCCGCCATCAATCCCTTTGCTGAGTCCTCTCATGCCCTCGCCAAACAGGCATGCTGGAGCATCGCGCTCGTCATGATTCTTGCCTGTCTGTTCTCCACCCTCGACAACGTGGTCACACTCTCCAACGCCCACGGCACCATTGCCGTGCAGACTTGGCCGCGCCTCTTTTTGGCGGCAAGCGGCCTTGCCGCCGGTCTTATCTTTGACCTTGCCGAGCGCCGCTACATGGGGCTTGTCATGCTCGGCATCGCCGTGCTCTCGACCATTTCCATCCTGGCCGTGGAGGCCGGCGCCGATCCCAACCTAGGCCTTGTCGTCTTTTACCTGAGCTCGGGCTTTTTTGTCACGTTCTTTACCGCCACCTTTACACAGCTGGCACCGCGCATGCATGCACCCGCCCTCTGGGCCGGCATGGGGCGCGCCGCCAACAATGTATGCGCATTCACTACATCGGGCATCTCGCTGGCACTTGTGACCTCGGGCAACGTTGCCCTCATCATGATCGGTGCGCTCATGCTGCTCGTGGCGGCGAGTGTGGCGTTTGTAGCCGCGGGCCTGTTCCGCCTGCCCCAAACCGAGCAGGAGCGCGAGCGCGAGCAGCTGGCAGAAGAAGCACTCGCCGCCCCCACCATCGAGGAGCAACGCCAGGCCTTCATCGCCAACCACGCTCTCACCCCGCGCGAAGTCGACGTGCTCATAGCCGTGACCCAGGATGAACGCCCGCTCAAGCAGGTCGCCGAGGAGCTCGGTATCTCGATGCGCATGGTGCAGCGCCACCTGAGCTCTATCTACCAAAAGACCGACACGCAGACGCGCGCCGGTCTCACCAAGGCCTTCCCCTCCGCCTAAAACAAAAACCACCACAAAGGTGCCTGTCCCCTTTGTGGTGGTTTTTGGTCGGTTAAGCCTCGAGTTGCGCCACTTTGTAGCGGTAGGCGGCGGCGATAACGTCTTTACAGCCCTCGCGTCCCAACTTGGCGCGGTTGACGACGATGTCTTTGCCGCTCGTCATCTTCCACTTTCCGGCGCTGTAGCGCTTGTAGAACGCCTCGCGCGCCTTCTGCTGCTGCTTGACCAGCTTGGCGCCCTTCTTTTTGTTAAGTCCACGCTTCTTGCGCACGATCTCGACGCGGTCCTCAAAGGGTGCGGTCACCAACACGGCAATATGGTTGGGGTTGTTACGCAGCAGGTAATCGGACAGGCGACCTTCAATAATGCAGCTCTCGGTCTCGCCCAGATCCAAAATCACCTGGCTCATCTTTTGGAACAACTTGTCCGAGTACGAGCGCGCATCGTAGCGGTCGGGCAGGAACGCCATGTTCTCCACGGCCAGACGTTCGTCATAGGCGGCCATCTTATCGAGCGACTCGCCCGCGCGCAGAGACGCGCGCACCAGCAGCTCGTTGTCGTACAGCGGAATCCCCAACTCGTCGGCAAGCATGCGGCCAATCTCGTGGCCCTCGGCGCCAAAGTCGCGCGCGATGGTAATGACCACAGGATTCTTCTTGTTCTCCAGATCGCTCATCGCGATTCCTTTCTCTATGTGACAAAGGGGCTGTCCCT
>CAVKNR010000338.1:0-2595 GCA_963657575.1 Sodaliphilus sp. | reverse complement strand
CTTGGCCATGACAAAGCTGATGAGTCCGCAGGCAGGGAAGGTGAAGAACCAGGTGAACATCATGTCCTTGACCACGCCGAAGTTGATGGCCGAAAGGCGCTTGACGGCGCCGACGCCCATGATGGCGCAGGTCTTGATGTGGGTGGAGGACACAGGGATGCCAGTGAGCGTGGCAAGCAGCAGATTCGCGGCGCCTGCGAGGTCGGCGGAGAAGCCCTGATACTTCTCGAGCTTGACCATGCTCTGGCCGACGGACTTGATGATGCGCTCGCCGCCCACGCTGGTGCCGATGCCCATGGTGGCCGAGCACAGCAGCATGATCCAGATGGGGATGCCGGCATCGCCGACGCTCGTCTGGCCGTTGGCGAAGGCGACACCTAAAAAGAGCACGCCGATGAACTTCTGTCCATCCTGCGCGCCGTGCATAAAGCTCATGGCCGCAGCGCTCGCGATCTGAGCGTATTTAAAGAAGACGTTGGCACGTCGCCTATTGGCGGCGGCAAATAGAATCGAGACGAGTTTGCACAGGACCCAGCCCATGACAAAGCCCAGACCGATGGAGAGCGCCAGGCCGTAGATGACCTTCATCCACTCGTGGACGTTGACGCTGTTCGCGCCGCCGAGGGCGATAGCGGCACCGGTCAGGCCGGCGATAAGGCTGTGGCTTTGCGAAGTGGGGATGCCAAAACGCGACGCCGTGGCACCGTAGACGACGATGGAGAACAGAGCCGCGCACAGACAGGCAAGCGCCATGGTGCTGTTTCCGCCAAAGTCGACGATATGTGAAATGGTGTTGGCGACGCTCGCGTTAAAGTGCGTCATGATGAGCACGCCGAGGAAGTTGAATGCGGCGCTCATGAGAATGGCGGCGCGGGCGGGCATGCAACGCGTAGTGACGCAGGTCGCGATGGCGTTGGGCGCGTCGGTCCATCCGTTGACGAAGATGGCGCCGAGCGCGAGAATCACGGTGACGGCAAGGACTGGGTTCGACACAATTTGGCCGAGGAAGGTTGAGAACGTTACGTCCATATATGGGCTTTCTCGAAGTTTGCAGACACGTTACAAAAACATGATAAATCGTATCACCTCCTGCGGGTTTCTTTACCGAGTTCTGATGGGAGAAGTGAATTTTTTGGCACTAAAATTGAATATTTGCCCTGTTGACCGCGGGTATTCTTTTTGCTAACACGCCATGAGGACACGCGTGCGCGCCCCAACACCCCAAAACCACAGTCTGTTCGCTTTACAACATGCAAACACGCGTTCGATAATAGGGGGCATGGAATATCGACAGACAGACGGCAAAACTCGGCGCGTGCACAAGCAGTATGTGGACGTCGTGGCTCGCATCCTCGCGGGCGGACAGGTCGTGCCGGTCACCGTCTGCTGGGTCGACGGCCGTTGTTTTACGATTGACGAAATTATCTCGACAACCGGGTTTGGCTTAACGGTCCACGGCATCCGTACGTCAACGTATAAGGTGCGTTTTGGCGGGCACGCGACCGAGTTGTATCTGGAGGACCAGACGCGCGAGCGGGCGGACGGCTCGCAGGCGCACCTGATGCGTTGGTGGGTCTGGGCCTTTGATCGTACGCTTGAGGGCGAGCGCCGTAGGTAAGGACGTGCGGCATTCGGGTACAATGGCAGGAATCTTGTCACCTACGGCGCTGTCGTGCGCTTTTTGAAAGGACGAAGTATGAACGATATCCAGGGCTATCAGAACGGCCCCATCGAGACCGGCGCAAGTCGCGCAAAGGGGATGTCGCCGCGCGCGTACAATCTTGCCATGTCTGCCCTCATCTTCTTGGGCTTTTGCGCCATGGGCGCCGGTGCTTACTTTACGAGCACCATGGCGTTTGCCCGCATGATGATGAGCGGCGCCGCTTTGCCGCTGGTCTTTGGCTCGTTTATCCTGACTATTGTCGGCATCGTCATGATGTCGGCTGCTGCGGGCAAGCAGTCCGTGGGTCTGTCGCTCGTGGGTTACGTGATCTTTGCGAGCACCTTTGGCCTGACCGCGTCGTTTGGCCTTGCCAACTACGACCTGCCCACTATCAACACCGCCTTTATCGCCACCGCTGCTATCACCTTTGTCTTCGGTGCGCTGGGCGTGACCTTCCCCAAGTTCTTCCAGCGTGTGTACGGCATCGGCTTTGGCATCCTGCTTGCCACGATTCTGGTCGAGATCGTGCTGATGTTCATGGGCGTCTCGCAGTCCATCACCGATCTGATCGTGATCGTGGTGTTCGCCGGGTTTATTGGCTACGACACCTATGTTGCCACGACGGTGCCGCCCACGCTGCCCAATGCGGTGCTCATGGCGTCCAATCTGTTCGTGGACATCATCAACGTGTTCCTGCGCATCCTGAACATTCTCGGTCGTCGCGACTAGCGCGGCGTTGCGACGTTTCCTGCCGGACACGGTAAAACGATACGAAAGGCGGTCCTTCGGGGCCGTCTTTTTTGTGCGTGGCGGGGTATGATGGATGGGAAAAAGCCGATAGCGGCAGCGACAGGAAAGGTGGCCACGTATGGCAGATGTCGACAACAGGAACCGTAACCGCAGGTCCAACCGAGCGGGTCAGCCCAATCCCA
>CAVKNR010000337.1:0-2596 GCA_963657575.1 Sodaliphilus sp. | reverse complement strand
GTGCCAGTGGTTGGCGCGCTTATCGCCCTTGCCATTGATAACAAAAGTGGCAGCGGTGTCGCGGAACCAAGCGTCGTCGGTGGTCATCTCGATAACGGTAACGTTCTCGTCTTCCTCAAAGACGGCCTTGCAGTTAACGTAGTCGGCCTGGTTGGCGCATATGGTAACCGGGGTGAACTCGGCAATGGCGCGAGCGATGGCGGCATACTGCTTCTGAGCCGGCTTGGCACCATGGGCCCAGGTATCGGTGCGATGGGGCCAGCCCATCCACACGCGATCCTGCGGAGCGAACTCAGCAGGCATAAAGTAGCCGTCGGCCTTAGGGGTGGACTCGGACTCGGTGATCGTACGCATAAGATTTCCTCCAAATCGAACGATCGCTTGCTGCAGGCGGGTTACCCGCAGCCTAAAACCAAGAGGTGGCGGACGCCCGTTCCCCGGCAAAGGTCGGGGCGCCCGGCGCCGGTTTTCACGGAGTCGCACCGGCAAGCGACGACGTAACCTGGCGCGCGGAGACAAAACGCACGAAGGATACGGAAGAGAGATTGGGGCGGGCGGTGGTTACCAGAGCTATCGCTCACACCCACCCCGGGGAATGGTCAAGTGGCGAGGAGGGTTGGAGCCCCGAATCCGGATGCTCTAGTTCTCCTCGGCCTCGGCGGTCTCCTCAACGAGACGCTGAGCAGCTAGTTCAGGGGTGAGACCCTTATACTCGGTCTCGCGACCCTTAGCACTGACGACGCGGACAACCTCGCCAATAAGCAAGAGCACGATGAAGATAACGATCATCGGGACCTTATCGCCAATCTCATCGACAGAGAACGGAATCAGCGTTGCAACGATAGCCAGAATCAGCTCGATGCAGGGAATAGCCAGCATGACCTTCATCATGGCGCCCTTAAACGGGAACGTAAAGATGCGCGCACGGTTAGGGTCGTTCTTACGAAGGTTGAGAAATGCCGGGAACATCGGGATGTAGGTGAGCAGCAGGAATACAACGGAGGTACCGAAGAGCATCCAGAAGACACCGTTGGAGATGGCGTCGATAGGAACGAGCTGAAGGCACAGCACCAGGGAGGCGACGATGGCGTTGACCAGGTTGGCGCCGTTGGGCATGTCGTCATCCGAGATCATCGAGGCGAAGACCTTGGGCATGTTGCCATGCTCGGCAGCATAACGAGCAACGGAGTTGACGCCGAAGGACCAGGCAGCCATGTTGGCGAACAGGGTGATCAGGAAGGCAATGCAGATGACCTTGAAGATCATGGAGTCGCCCACCATGGTCTGGACAGCGTAGATCATGCCGTAGTCGGGATCGATGGAATCGGCCGGCACAGCAGCGCCGATGCCAAAACCAGCGAACAGGTAGATCACGGCGATAGACAGGCCGCCAACGATGATAGCCTTGGGGATATCGCGAGCGGGATCGGCCATATCGTCGGTCATGGTGCAGATGACCTCGAAGCCCATGAAGTTAAAGATGATGATCGACAGGTAGCCGAGCGCGTTGGTGTTGGTGAGCTCGGGCAGGAAGGTGGCAGCGGACATGTCGTTCGCAAAACCGTTCTCCATGGCATACCAAATACCCAAAGCGCCGACGATAACGGCAACGGCAACCTTGATGATGGCGCCGCCGTTCAGGACCCACTCGGAGTCGGCAGCCTTGGAGCGACCCATAAGATAGACGATCCACACAAAGGCAAGGTCGATACCAATCTTGGCAATCAGATTGAACTCGACGCCAAAGACCATGCCCAAAATGTCAGGGAACATGGTGGCCAGCGAGGCAATCCACAGCGGATAGTTAACCCAGTAGTAGTACGAAATGCGAGCACCCCACTTGTCGCCCAGGCCATCGCGCACCCAGTCGTAAATACCACCCTCGCCGTCATAGGTAGTGCCGAGCTCGGCAACGACCATGCCATAAGGGAGCAGGAAGGTCAGAATCAGGAAGATCCACCAGAAGAACTGCTGGTTGCCAATGGCAGCAGCAGGAGCGGCGGCCTCGCAAACGAAGACGACGCAGATGATGGTCGAAATGACCGTCAAGAAGGAAAGCTTCTTCTTTCCGTCGCTCATGATGAGCTCCTTCGCTCAGTCTTGGACAAATCGAGACCCTTAAGATATTAAGACAATTGCCAAGCCTCGGTGAGCGAGCGACAGGAGACGAGCATCCGCCGCCCGCAAACGCGCTTCTACGATGAAGTTACGCTGTTATACCAAACCGCGTAACGGCTCGACGCTGCAAGCGCCCCTAGGCGGCAATCTGACGTTCAATCGTCGGTCGCGTACCGAAGTACGCTTCCCTCCTCTTTCACGTCACCTTGCTCGCTTAGGGGCGCTTTCGCTGACTTATGCTCAACCTGCGATTGCTTTGCTTTAGGTCACCTATTCGCTGTAGCGGGTAGCGATGGCGGCTTGTACCATGCCGGCGCTCATGAGGTAGGTCACCAAGAAGTAGCCGCCGTAGGCTGCCAGGAAGATCGCACAGGTGAGGCCCACGGTGCCGCCGATGCTCATAGCTCCGAAAATGCTCACCATCTCGATGATCACCTTAAGTGCCACAAAGGAGTGCGCCAGGCCCACTGCCAGCGGG
>CAVKNR010000336.1:0-2611 GCA_963657575.1 Sodaliphilus sp. | reverse complement strand
CCCGAGCTAGGGGAGTGATCGTTATGGACAAAACTGCGTTCTTTACCATGCCGAGTGGCCTGTACGTGGTGAGCGCCGCGGCCGACGGGCTGCGTGCCGGCTGCGTTATCAACACAGCAGTGCAGGTGACATCCGCCCCGCCGCGCATCTCGATTGCCGTGAACAAGGAAAATGTCACGTCCGGCGTAATCGCATCGGCTAAGGCCTTTGCGCTGACCGTGATTGACCAGACCGCCGACATGCTCTATATCGGCAACTTTGGCTTCCGCACCAGCAGCGATTACGACAAGTTTGCCAAGTACGAGACCCACGAGACCGCGCTGGGCATGCCCTATGTGCCCGAGCACGCGGCGGCGCTGTTTAGCTGCCGTCTGATTGATACCGTGGATGTGGGCACGCACCTGCTCTTTATCGGCGAGGTGGAGGATGCCGAGCGCTTGAGCAACGAGACGCCGCTCACCTACGATTACTACCATAAGGTCCTGAAGGGCAAGACGCCTCCGAAGGCGTCCTCGTATCAAGGCTAGAAATGTTTTAAAAATACTTGCATTATATTATTGAGAATCTATACTAATAAACGAAGTACATCACCAGTCGCGTTCGAGAGGAGAACATCATGGCTGAGGAGAGGAAGACCTATAAGTTCGTGTGCACCGTTTGCGGTTACGAGGTTGAGGTCGACACGCCCGAGCTGCCCGAGGATTACGTATGCCCGGTCTGCGGCGTCGGCCCCGATGAGTTTGAGCTCGTCGAGGAGTAATTCGTAGACACACGGCGATTAGCTATACAGAGCTCTGTCCAAGGGCCCCGGTCGAATTCTCGGCCGGGGCCCTTTTGATTTATCTGACGGTTTAAAACGGCCTTACGTGTTACAGATTGAGACGTTATATCTGGACAGTCACGCCATCCCAATTACATCCCCGTTAGCAGCACGATGTCGAGAACCGTTACGATGACGCCGATTCCTACGAGCAACGCGTTGAGCGGGCGCGAGTTGGCGTATTTGCCCATAACGCGGGGCGAACTGGTGAGTCGTATGAGCACAACGACCGTAATCGGCAACTGAAGCGACAGCAGTGCCTGGCTCCAGATAAGACCTTCAAAAGGATTTGGGACGACCAGACACGCCGCCACTGCGCCGACGAAACATGCCGCCACCCCAATCGAGGAATGTCGGTCGTGGATGTCGTATTCCTCGTCGAACATGCCCGCGGTGATGGTGCCCGCCGCCATGCCTGCCGTCACACTACTCGATATGCCCGCAAACAGCAGTGCCACCGCAAAGATGGTCGAGCTTGCTGGGCCCAGAATGGGGGAGAGCGTGTCCGCTGCGACGGCGAGGTCGTCTACGACAATGCCGTGCGCAAAGAAGGTCGTTGCGGCCAGGATGACCATGGCCGAGTTGATTGCCCAGCCCACGCCCATCGAAAAGAGCGTGTCGAAGAGCTCATAGCGCAGACGCTCTTCGATAACCTGCTCGCCTTGGCCTTCGAAGTGCATGGATTGGATGACCTCGGAGTGTAGAAAGAGGTTGTGGGGCATAACGACCGCACCCAGGACACTCACGATAATCGCGGCAGAGCCAGTGGGCATACTGGGCGTGATCCAGCTTGCGGCGGCTTGCGGCCAGTCGACCTTGACTAGTGCAAGCTCGGCCAAGAATGAGAGTCCTACCACGCCGACGAAGGCGATGATCCATCGCTCGGCTCGCTTGTAGGAGCTCGTCATGAGCATCGCCATCGATACTGCCGCCACGATGACGCAGCCCGCACGCACGGGCAGCCCAAAGAGCATTTGAAGGGCAATCGCGCCACCCAGGACTTCGGCCATGGCGGTGGCGATGGTCGCGAGATAGGCACTGGCGAGCACCGTGCGTCCAACGAAGCGGGGGAGGTAACGTGTCGTGGCCTCGGCAAGACAGGCGCCCGTGGCGATACCCAGGTGCGCCGCATTGTGCTGCAGCACAATGAGCATAATCGTGGACAGTGTGACGATCCACAGCAGCGCGTAGCCAAACTGCGAGCCCGCGGCCATATTGGAGGCCCAGTTGCCCGGGTCGATAAAGCCGACGGTCACGAGCAGCCCGGGGCCGATGTGCCGCGCAATGTCTAGGCCTCCGTGACCACCGGTGCGTCGGGAGCCAAAGTGTTGTTTGAGATGGTTGAGCATGGTGCGCTCCTGCGTGCCGTTTGTTTGACGCCGCAAAGGATACCCGTTTTAGGCTCAAAAGTTAACCAAGACTAACAAAATTATTGTATTTGAATAGGATGGTGAAAGGGAGTTGCCGAAATGTCTTGATCTGTAACAACTAGGGATGGAAATTGGGTCTAGGTGTTACAGACCAAGACAAGAAGAAATGGTCCTATGGAAAATCTCGATCTGTAACAGTTAGCTGCAAAAACTGGCCCTTCGTGTTACAGATTGAGACATTCGGAACCGTCTCTCGAAAACATCTCAATCTGTAACAGTTAGTCGTCGAAATTGGGTCTTCCTGTTACAGATTGAGATGTTTGAAGCGGTGAGCTTACAGGTCGAACTTGGGGCCCTTGTTGTCGCCCTTGAGGTCGGCGGTGTCCACTCGTAGGGCGTGCGTTACGCGATTGTTTCGAAA
>CAVKNR010000335.1:0-2635 GCA_963657575.1 Sodaliphilus sp. | reverse complement strand
CTGGGCAAGGATACGCATTCCATCATCAGCCAGGGCAAGCTCGACGCCATTTTGCAGAGCCGTCCCGAGGAGCGCCGTGCCCTCATTGAGGAGGCCGCCGGCATCTCCAAGCACAAGCGCCGCAAGGAGCGTGCGCTCAAAAAGATCAAGTCGATGGACGAGCACCTTACCCGTGCCCGCGATATCAACAAGGAAATCGCCCGTCAGCTGCGACCGCTGGAGCGTCAGGTCGATCGCGCGCGCAAGTACAAAGAGCTGTCCTCGCGCGCGAACGAGCTTACGCAGATGCTGGCAGTCGATGAGCTCCGTTCGCTGCAATCGCAGTGGAACGACCTGGAGAGCCGTTCTAAGGAGGGCGCCGCCGAGCTGGAGCTCGCGCAGTACCGCCTGGGTGAGAAAGAGCGCGAGCTCGAGAAGCTCCAGGTCATGCTCGAGGAAAAGGGCCTGTTTGTTGGCGACTTGGGCGAGCAGCGACGCCATATGCAAGATGTGGTCGGTCGCATTAACTCCGACATGCGCCTGCTCGAGGAAAAGGGCCATAACATGGTGTCGCGCCTGTCCGACATGCGCGGCCAGATCTCGGGTTCCGAGCATCAGCGCCGTCGCGTGGTTGAGGAGCTCGAGGATGCACGCGCCCAGCTCGAGGAAGTGACCGGCGCGCATATGCAGGCCCAGGAGGACGTTGACGCTGCTGGTCCTGCCGCCGCCGAGCTTCACGAGCGCCGCGTGGCGCTTGATGCGCAGATTTCGCAGCTTACGCGCGATCAGCGCGATGTGCAGCGCGTTGCCGATAATGCTGCGCTCGAGCTCGCCAAGGTAAAGGATTCGCTTTCCAATGCCGAGGTCGAGGACAACATGTATGCCTCGCGCCTGGAGCAGATCGATGAGCAGCTCGAGGAGGTCACGGCATCGCTTGAGAGCCGCCGCAACCGTGCTGAGGAGCTCGAAGGCGCGCTCGATCAGGCTCGTCAAGCCCAGGTCGATGCGCGCGAGGCTACCGAGGTCGCCCGTGCGGCCCTGAAGGACTTGCGTAATCGCGAGAGCGAGGCGCGCAACAAGCTGTCCGAGGTGCGCTCGGAGCTCGCGAGCCAAAAGAAGCTCGATGCTCGCATGGCCGACAGCTCGCCGCTCGTAAGCCGTCTAGTTGGCGCGCTGGGCGACGATGTTGCGGGTCGTCTGGGCGATGTGCTCGAGGCACCTCGTGAGCTTGAGGGCCTGGCTGAGCAGCTGCTCGCCGGCGATATCGATGCCCTGTTGTTCGATAACGCTGCCGCACTTGAGCGCGCCGGTCGCGCCGCCCTGGACCAGAAGAAGGCCTCGGGCGAGGCGCTGCTGGTGGCGCGCAGCGTGAGTGGCTCTGCGGCTGCTGAGGGTGCCGCCGGTACCCGTCTTGTTGATCGCTTGTCTGTGCGTGCGGGGTACGGTCCGGTCGTCGAGGCATTGCTCGGCGGCTATTACGTGGTTGATGACTTGGCCGCCGCGCTGTCCGCGCCGGTCGTTGATGGCGTGACCTATGTGACTCCCGATGGCGCACGCGTTGCCTGTGGCGGCTTGGTTCGTGTGGGGCTTGATGCCGGCGAGGCTTCGGGCGCCCTGGAGCGCAAGCGTCGTATCCGCGAGCTGGAGGGCCTGGAGCCCGATCTTGCTGCCGCGTTTGAGCATGTTTCTGATCAGGTCGTCGAGGCCAATGCGGCCGTCGAGGAGGCGCGCGCCGCCGAGGGCGATGCCGCCGGCGAGATTGCCCGTCTTGAGGGCGAGCGCCGCTCCCTGCTCTCTGAGATCGGCCGCCTGGAGCAGAGTGCCAACAATGCCGAGGTCGAGCGCGTGCGCATTTCCAAGCGCCGCGAGCAGGCCGCAGAGGCCGTTCGTGCCGCACGTCCGCGCGTGGACGAGCTCACTCGTTCGCGTGACGAGTCCCGTGCGCAGGCGAGCGACCTGGGCTTGCAGATTGCCGAGGCTAACGACGAGCTCGATCGCGTGCGCCGTGACGATTCCGAGGCAGCCGGTAAGCTCGCCGACGCCAAGGTGCGCCTGGCCCAGACGAGCGAGCGTCTTCGTTCTCTGAGGGGCCGCGTGCCCGACCTGGAGCATCGCCTGGAGGGCATCGACCGCCGTATCCGCGGAACACGCCAGGCCTCGCGCTCGCTTGAGCTGCTGCGCCTTCGCGTCGATCCCATGCACGAGCGCTATTCTGCCCTGTTGGAGCGCGCCTCGGACTGGGCTGCGCGCCTGCGCGATCAGGCAACGCTTGAGGAGGCGGACTCGGCTTCGCTTAAGAAGACCATCGAGGACGCCAAGACCGAGGTCGCCCGCGCCAAGGAGCGGGTCGATGCTGCCACGGCGACGCAAAATGAGTTCAAGGTGGCGCGCGGCAAGCTCGAGGTGCAGGTCGAGGCTGCCATTAAGGCCATCACAGCCGACGGTACCACGGTGCTCGAGGAAGCGCTCATGCTGCCGGCGCCCACCGATCGCGACGCCGCCGAGCGCGAACTTAACCAACTCGTGCGCCAGATCAACAACCTGGGTCCTGTGAACCAAGTCGCCATGGAGGAGTATGAGCAGCTCAAGCGCCGTGCCGATTACATCGAGGAGCAGCTGGCCGATCTGGAGAGCGCGCGCAAGGCGCTCACCAAGA
>CAVKNR010000334.1:0-2636 GCA_963657575.1 Sodaliphilus sp. | reverse complement strand
GCGTTGGCGAAATCTTGGTTCGTGGCGTAAAGGGTGGCGAAGATGGCAACCAGCGCCGCGATGGCGGCTATCACGATGGTTACGGGGCCGCCGACCGCCGCAACCGCGGAGCCGAGCGCCTTGATCACGACGGAGGCCGCGCCGACGCTGCGTATCACCGCGACAAGCGACTTGACCGCGCCAACGGCTGGCATTATGGCTGGGACGATCTGCAGTGCGGTGAACGCCGCCCCGATGCCCGCAACGATGGGGGCAATGGTGCCGAAGTTGTCCTTCACCCAGCCGACGGCGGTGACCGCAGCCCCGCCGAACTCGGTAACAGCCTGCTTGATCGCATCGAAGCCAGCTGCTATCTCGCCGTTCTCGTTGATCTTGTCGATTATCTTGGCTATCTGCACGGTAACCGCGTTTGCCGCGTTGCTCATGCTGGTCGCGATGCCGGCGGAGCCCGTCTTCGCCTGCTCGGCGAAGGAAGCCATGCCGTTGATTCCCTCGGAATCGAGCTTCACGAAGGCGTCGGCGAAGTCGTCAACGGAAACCTTGCCAGATTTCAGTGCCTCGTACAGGTCGTTCGATGATTTGCCAGCGCCGAGCATCGACTGCGCGACGGCATCGAGCTGGCCTGGCATTGCGGTTTGGATGCTGCGCCATTCCTCCAGCTCGAACTTGCCCTTGCTGATGCCCTGCACGTACTGCTCCAGCGCGGCTTCCTGCACCTGCGCGGACTGCCCGCCCGCAACAAGGGCATCGTTGAACGCCAGCATAACGTCCGTTGCCTTGCCAACGTCCTTGAGCTTCGGCACAACGCGCTGCACGCTGCCCGCTATGGAGTCGAGCTTCGTGGGCAGCCCCTGGATGTGGTCGCTCATCTTGCCGATTGCGGCCGAGGCGCTGTCAGCGCCGTAGCCGAGCTGGGACATCACGCGCGGGAACTGGTTGAGCGTGTCCACGCGGCTTATAGCGCCGTCAAGGCTGCTGGATATGACGCCCGCCGCCTTGCTGAAGGCGTTTGCGAACAGGTTGCCGATGAATGAGCCCTTGATGGCGGTGCCAAGGCTCTGCTTCGCTGTGTCGCCGAGCTTCCCCACCGCAGCGGAGAACTTTGAGGAATCGGCATCGATCTCTATTACTACGCGGCCATCTGCCACCCGCTACTCACCTCGTATCATGCGATTGGCGGCGGCTTCCTCCCGTGTCCTCGCTGGCAGCATGTACGCCTGCTTTCGCTCTCGCAGAGCGCGGCGCTCTTCCTTGCCAAGCCGCTTGTCGTCGAGGTCGGCCGCCCTCGTGCTTATCGCCCTCATTGTTTGCGAGCCGTCACCAAGGCCGCCCAGCAGCGCCATGAAGCGCCACCAGTGCATGCCCGTCGCCTCGTCCGTGAGGTCGATGCCGTACTCGCGCTGGAAGTCGGCGGCTATGCGCTCGCCGTCGTAGTCCCAGTCGAGTAGCCGCTTCCTGGACAGCCGCCTCTCGCGCGCCGTCTGCGGGCGCTGCTCCATGCCTGGGCGCTTGCGCTCCAGGAAGCCGATTGCGGCCGTCACGGCTTCCACGGGGCTTCCCATGGCTTCCTCGAACGGCGTTGGGCTGGTGCCTTCGTTGGGGTAGGCGAGCGCCAGAACGCCTATCACGCGGTCGGAAGCTTCGGCGCTGGGGTTGTCGGCTATGCGCCACACGTCAACCCATGTGCGCCAGTCGGTGTAAACGCGAAGGGGCTTGCCCGATACCTCGACGGAATCGGGCAAGCCTCCAGTGAGAGCGCCTGCCATCTACTTGCTCCGCTTCACGGAAACGTCCAGGCGGGCCAGAACGTCGTCTATGCCATCGGACTCGATGCTGTTCAGCTCGTCCAGGAGGTATGTCAGAAGCTCGATCTCATCGAGGATGTTCGGGTTGCGCCCTTCGAAGATCTCCTCCTGCGCCTTCTTGCCGAGCAGCGCGCCCACAAGGTCGCGCAGGGCATCGGAAACCTTCTTCATCGCATCTGGGCTGTTCAGCTCCGATTCGGTCATGTTGGCCATACGCTTCTGCATCGCGTCAACGCGCTGGGCAACGTCAACGCTGCCCTTCTCGATCACGTAACTCTTCCCGCACACCTCTACCGTGGTCTTGCGGTTCTTGAACTCAAAGCCCATTGTTTGCTCCTTTGCTAGCCGCTACAGGGTGTTAAGCCCCTGCATGTATCCGATCAAGCCGCTAGACTCGATCCCAATGTCGCTAGCCATTTTCGCCAAGCCGTCACTGTCGGTTTTAGCGCCCTCGGTCTCCATCGTCTCGACCAGGAAAGCCACAAGCTCCAACTCGTCAAGCGGGTTAGGCTCGCGGCTTTCGAAGATGGCGTTCTGCGCCTCAGTGCCAAGCACCGCCCCAACGTAATCGCGCAGAAGCCCCGACACCGTGCGGGCTGGGCTGTCTCCTGATTCGATGTCTCCAGATTCGTTGATGTCGAGGTCGTTGAGCGCCTCCTTCGCCTTGGCCACAGCGTCAAGCATCGAGGCGTTGCCCATGTGGATCACATACCAGTTGTTGCCGATCGCCACGCGGATATCGCGTTCCTTGAAAGTAAAAGCCATTGTTTGCCTCCTAAAAAAAGCCGAAGCCCCAGCGGTGAAAGGTAGTAAAGCCCGCTGAGGCTTGGT
>CAVKNR010000333.1:0-2772 GCA_963657575.1 Sodaliphilus sp. | reverse complement strand
GCTCACTACGACACCCCGCACGGCGTCGCTTGCGCCATGCTGCTGCCGATCGCCATGGAGTTCAACAAGCCGGTTTGCGCTGAGCGCCTGGCCAAGGTTGCCCTTGCCATGGGTGTTGACACCACGGGCATGAGCACCGACGAGGCTGCCGACGCCGCTATCGCCGCCGTCAAGCAGCTTTCCGCCGACGTGAACATCCCGCACGTCTGCGAGGCCATGAAGGCCGACGAGATCGAGGTCCTGGCCAAGGACGCCATGGCCGACGCCTGCTTCCCGGGTAACCCGCGCGAGGCAACGCTCGACGACGTCATCGAGCTCTTCAAGAAGATCTGCCCGGCTGCCTAGCCCAGTTTGGTGGTCCTTCGCCCGTAGGTGTATGGTCTTTTGACGTGCCGCTGGCCCCGCCGTGCTACGCACGGCGGGGCTTTTTGTGCTGCGTCGATGCCCTGAGACGGACAAAACCAAGGCGTACTGCCCGCTGCGGATAGGTGGTGCACTTCCCTGCGTGCATTTTTGGGAGTATTCAACAAGCTCTTAAAAATGCATAACGTTGTGAATGGGCGGTAGTGATCCGCAGGCGCCCATCGACAGCCATTGTGGGCGGGCTATCGATGAGTGGAGGGGGTTGTTACTGAGTTTCTGCTTTGCGACGACCTGCAACACTGCTGTAACCGCGTCGTTTTGTCGTTCGTGATGGGGCCGTTGGGGCCCACGGTGCTGAATACTCCGTTTTTTGCACGGTCCAAGGTGGGGCACCCTGAGACGAAGCAAAAAGATGCCTCATTTCTATGCAAATACCAATAGGATTTATGCAAGATTGAGATTGTAAACCGTGCACGTGCACAAAACCGGTGCGGGGACGTCTGGAGGCGGCTCGGCTCCTGGGGCATTGCACGTGCAGAACGGTTAAAATCGGGACTCGGTCTTAGTTTTACTTGGAAGGATGCATATGACTTCTAATATTGATGCTTCTCTAGAGGAGACGCTCTCCTATATCGCAGGACAGCTTAAGACGCTGACTTCTATTGCTTCGCCTACCGGCTATACCCGTGCGGCGACTGATTATCTGATGGAGACCCTGCGCGATATGGGGTTTGGGCCTGAGCGTTCTAATAAGGGTAACGTGCTCGTTGAGCTTGGCGGCGAGGGCGAGCCGCTCGTACTGGCGAGCCATGTCGATACCCTAGGCGCCATGGTGCGTTCCATTAAGGACAATGGCCGCCTGCGCCCCACGACGCTCGGTGGGCATCAGTGGTCTACGGCCGATGGCGAGAACTGCACCGTCTACACGCGCGACGGCAATGTCTACACGGGCGTGGTTCTTAACACCGAGCCTTCGGCGCACGTGGCCGACGAGCCGGTCAAGACCATCGAGAAGAACATGGAGATCTTGCTCGACGAGAACGTCGACAGCAAGGACGATGTGCTCGAGCTGGGTATTCAGACCGGCGACATCATCGCTATGGATCCTCGCACGACGGTGACGGAGAGCGGCTACATTAAGAGCCGCTTCCTGGATGACAAGCTATCGGCCGCCATTTTGTTGGGCTTGGCGCGTGCCGTCGCCGCTGGCGAGGTGACGCTTTCGCGTAAGGTTTCGCTGCTCTTTACCGTGTACGAGGAGGTGGGCCACGGCGGCGCCTTCGTGCCGGCCGACACGCGCGAGATGATCAGCGTTGACATGGGCTGCGTGGGCGACGACCTAGGCTGCACCGAGCACATGGTGTCGATCTGCGCCAAGGATTCGGGCGGTCCGTACAACTACGACCTGGTGACGGCGCTATCCAATATCGCGCGCGAGCTTGAGCTCGATTACGCTATCGACGTGTATCCGCATTACGGTTCGGACGTCGAAGCCACGCTCTCTGCCGGCTACGACATTCGCCATGGTCTGATCGGCCCCGGCGTGTATGCGAGCCACAACTACGAGCGTAGCCACATGGACGGCGTGCGCAACACCTTCGAGCTCGTCCGCGCCTACGTACAGCGCTAGCGATGCAGCGGCCTCGGCTGATACGGCAGTACCGACCGAGGCCGTCCTCTCTAAGTTGCGGTGAAATAGGGACTGTTTGGCGGTTTTAAACGCTTAAACAGTCCCTATTTCACCGCAATTTATGAAGGGGATGGGGCTACTTAAGTGCGCCGGTCACCGTGCCGCCGCCGAGGACGATGTCGCCGTGGTAGACTACAACGGCCTGGCCGGGGGCGATGGCTCGCTGCGGCTCGTCAAAAGTCAGCAGCATTTGCCCGTCTTCGCCGCGCGTAAGGGTCGCTGCTTGGTCTTTCTGACGGTAACGGTACTTGGCGCCCACGCGAATGCCGCCGGCATCGAGTTCTGCCTCCATGCGGTCGGCAGGGGCGCTCCAGATCCAGTCGTCGGCCGTGAGTGCTGTGGCCGTTAGGTCCTCGGCCTCGCCCAGATGCACGGTGTTGTTGGCGGCATCGACGCCCGTTACATACACGGGATGCGCCATCGCGACGCCCAAGCCCTTGCGCTGGCCGATGGTATAGCGCAACGCGCCGTTATGGCGTCCGACCACGCTGCCGTCGCGCCACACAATGTCGCCCGGTGCAGCGGGATGTCCGCAGCGGCGCTCGATATAGCCCGCGTAGTCACCGTCTGGAATAAAGCAGATGTCCTCGCTTTCGGCCTTCTGGGCGTTGGTAAAGCCTTGCTCGGCGGCTATGCGGCGCACGTCGCGCTCTTTGTCTAGGCCTGCCAGCGGAAAGATCGTGTGCGCCAGGCGCTCCTGCGTAAGCGAATATAAAAAG
>CAVKNR010000332.1:0-2872 GCA_963657575.1 Sodaliphilus sp. | reverse complement strand
GGATGGTGCTTGTATCTCCGCCAGAAAGGACCGGAAAGGATTATGATCAGCATGCTCCCGCCGCGCGGCCCCTTTCCTGAATCGCGCATTTCTGCGCCTTTCCGTTGGGCCGCGCCGCGACTGGCGCGGCAGCGTCGCCCGGCTGTTGCCGGACGGTCTCTCTCGACCCGTGCTAATGGGCGTCGATCGACAGGAACGATGGTATCGGCTAACATGGAGAGCGCCGGTTGGAGGCGTGCTAACTTCTTCCCATTTTCAAGGCGGTGCGCAACGACTTCTTCGGGGAGATGGCCGAGACCGGTGGGGTGCCCCTGAATGCATCCCCTGTTAGGCGTTGGGCCGGTGTCTTCGGGCACCGGCCCTTTGCGTTCTCTATCTCGATGGGCGTCAAAACCAGCGATGGCATGAACTGGAACCTACAGGACCTCGTCTACGAGGCGCTGAGCGAGGAATGGCGCAAAAAGGGACGGCGAGATCAGCGACCTCTGGGCGGACGACGGGCCAAGCGGATACCAGCCACCCTCATACGAGCCGGTCAACCCCGAACGCAGGACTCCCCAAACACCCTCCGATGGCCTGATCTGACGTCCAAAAAAAGGCGCCGTGCGCCCTTTTTAAATCTTTTAAAATCTTTTTACATTCTTTTAGGCCCTCCGCAGCCCTTGGAAACATTGGGCTCAGAGGATGTTACTGGGGACAAAAAGGGAGCGAACCGGGGACAAAAAGGGAGCGAACCGGGGACAAAAAGGGAGCGAACCGGGGACAAAAGGGGAACGAAAGTCCACGGCAGTTATCCACATTCTCGGGTTCCGTTGTTTTTTCTTCTTCGCCTATAAGTATCTGTATACCTGTCTAGCTGGGACCCCCGCTCAGCCCTACTCCCACAAGGGCTGAGGGCACATTCGCCTACCTAAAGCCCCTCAAAACCTACCTAAAGCCCCTCAAAACCTACCTAAAGCCCCTCTGTCTACCTAAAGTACACGGGCTTCATGCTATACTCCTACTTAAAGTACACACTGGATTTTGGCATGAAAATGCCCCCGCGAGACGGCAATCTCCGGGGGCGTGGCAACCACGAAAGGACCGTGATTAGCAATGGATGATGATACCCGTTCCAAGGATTTGACGCTCCCGGAGGACGAGCCGTGGATGTCTCACGGCTTCATCTCGAAGATCGCCGCGCAGGTCTCCCTGCCCTACAGGAGGCCCAAGGATGGCGTCAAGGAGATCGAGCGGCGCAACGGCAGCCTGGTCGTGCGCTACGTGTCCGGCGCCGACTATCTGCCCTATGGCAAGTATCCGCGCCTGTTCGAGTTGTGGGCGTGCACGATGATCAAAACGAACGACCCGTGCTTCGACCCGGAGACGAACACGCTGCATCTGGGCACCACGTTCCGCGAGTTCCTGCGCCTCATCGGCGTGCAGGTCGGTGGCCGGCAGCTTAAGTCCATCAAGCCCCAGCTGGAGAGGTTGTTCAAATGCGTGTACATCATCAGTAACAACACCGAGAACACCAGCCAGGGCGTGAACTTCACGGTCGCGGAGAAATACCAGATCGATTGGCTGCGGAACGAACCACAGTCGCACGGCCTGTTCGAAAACTGGGTGCAATTGAGTCAGCGATACGTGGACATGTTGCGGGATCATCCCGTGCCGGTTGATCTCAAGGTGATCGCCAGGCTCCGCAAGCCGATGGCCATCGACGTGTACTGGTGGCTGACCAAGCGCGTCTACAACCTGCACGAGCCGGTCACGATCACCTGGCAGCAGCTTTACCGGCAGTTCGGCAGCGATACCAAAGAGCTGTGGAAGTTCAAGCAGAATTTCAAGGATGCTGTGGCCGAGGTCGTGGAGGTGTATCCGTGCAGGATCACGTTGGGGCCGCAGCGGGTGACGGTGTTCCCGAACCGGACGAGCGTGCCCACGGTGGCGCAGGCCAGGGCCGTGGAGCGCCGTAGGCGTCGCGAGGCCCCGGCGAGGCCCGCGGAACGGCGGGAGAGCCCGCGTGAGGACGTGGAGGCCCGGTGGATCGAGGTCAGGGGCTGGGGCAACGTGTGGATGACGTCGGAGCTGTTCGACGTGGGTCAGGCGCGCGCCCATCTGGAGGGGGCCGTCGATCCCGTTTCGTGCCCGGTGTGCGCCTATGACGAGCGCAACCGCGAACATCATGCGCAAAACGCCGGAAGGCTGTTCTAGCGGCCGTGTCCGCGCCTCTGGGGCGGTTGCGCCTGCCATGGGTCGATCTGCCGCTGTTCGGCCTCCTGCTGGCCTGTGCGCCTGTCTGCGCGCTGCCTGATCTCCCTGAGCAGGTCGGCCTTGGTCCTGGGGGCGCTTCGCTCCTCGAACGGGCCGCTCTCCCCCAGGTCCTCGGGCTCGCTCAGGTCCATCGGCTCGTCACCGGACGGCTCGGGTCGGTTCATGTCCTGCGTCGGGTCCTCCGCCGCCCGTTCACGCTGTTCGGCCATGCGCAGTGCGAGGACCTCAGGGCCACCGTCGCCAAGGCCCTGGAACACAACGTCAGGACCAGCGATGGCATGAACTGGAACCTCCAGGACCTCGTCTACGAGGCGCTGAGCGAGGAATGGCGCAAAAGGGACGGCGAGGACGACGACCCATGGGAGAACCACGGGCCGGACGGATACCAGCCGCCCTCATACGAGCCGGTCAACCCCGAACGCAGGACCGCCCAGACGCCCTCCGATGGCCTGATCTGACGTCCGAAAAAAGGCGCCGTGCGCCCTTTTTAAATCTTTTAAAATCTTTTTATATTCTTTTAGGCCCTCCGCAGCCCTACTCTCCCAACGGGTTTCGGACGGTACTTAGTACAAAAGGGGAACGAACTTAGTACAAAAGGGGAACGAACTATTGACAC
>CAVKNR010000331.1:0-2882 GCA_963657575.1 Sodaliphilus sp. | reverse complement strand
AAGCGCGCCGCTATTATTTTGGAATCGTAGGCAAGTTCGGCAAGAACGTACAGGCTGTTCTGCAGAAGGTTGCTGCGTTTGATGTCGAATGCATCTGTCCGCTTCATGGCCCTGTGCTCTCTGAAAATCTGGCGTATTACGTGGAAACGTACACCACATGGGCGCATTACGAGCCCGAAAACAGCGGCGTAGCCATTGCCTATGCCAGCGTATACGGCCACACCAAGCAGGCTGCAGAAGAGCTGGCACGTGCCCTTGAGGAAAGAGGACAAACCGTTTCGCTCTTTGATCTGGCGCGTGATGATATGGCCGAAGCAGTGGAGGATGCATTTCGCTACGATCGTTTGGTGCTTGCAAGCCTCACGTATGCGGGGGATATCTTCCCGTTTATGACCACGTTCATCCATACGCTTGCCGAGCACGCGTATCAAAACCGCAAGGTGGCCTTCATCGAATCTGGCACCTGGGCTCCAGTAGCCGCCAAGGCAATGCGTGCGCAGATGGAACAGATGGCCGGTATCGAGTTTGCGGAAACGGTTGTTACCGTGCGTGGTTCAGTAGATGATGCTGCGCGTGCCCAGATTGCCGCTCTGGCTAATGAGCTCGCTAGTTAGCCTAATTCACCGCAATGGCGCCCTTCATGCCTTGGTTGGAATTAAAATACGAGGGCAAAGATGCGCGATTCGAGAAAATGCGTCCATCAAAAGAAAGGCGCAAAAACGTTCTGGACTGCAACGTGGTTGGCTCCGAAAGGGAAGACCCTGCGCAGGCGCCTACGACATTCCCAAAGGCACATTGCCAAGCTCCGTTCCGACAAAGTCCAGCAGAGTGCCAAACGCGAGATCAAGCGCCGCTACAGGGTTGTGCAATCTTTCCGTTCGAGGGAATTGATGCTGCGCCTGTCGCGAGCGAGTCTCATGGAGGTCGAGGGGCAGTGGTGTTAGCAGCACGTATTCTCCGAGGCTTCGGCCGCTGTGGACTTCGCCGAGGCACCAGACAGGCGGGTCCCGGCAGATGAGAGGCGTCGTGGCCGTGTCCACGCGCGCCCTAACGCCTGCCTTCGGCTTGCGATCCTCAGCGTTGCTGCCGCCGCCACAGCGCGTACAAGCTTCCCAGCTCGCCGTGAAGCAGCTCAATGCGTACGTCGAAGGCGTCTTCGACTGCTGCTAGCACTTCGGCTTCTTGCGGTGCTCCTTGGGCTAGTAGCTTGCCATTTCGCATGACGCATACCTCGTCGGAGTACCTGAGCGCCAAATCGATGTCGTGGATCACCGCGACGACGGTTTTGCCATGCTCCTCTTTGAGCGAGCGCATCAGCTCCATTACCTCGTAGCACGCGGACACGTCGAGAAACGAGGTCGGCTCGTCGAAGAGCACAATGGGCGTGTCTTGCGCCAGGACCATGGCGATGAAGGCGCGTTGCCGCTGGCCGCCGGAAAGCTCGGCTACTGGGCGCTCGGCAAGGTCTGCCAGCCTGCACTCCTCAAGCGCCCGCTCCACTGCTCCGTAATCGGCAGCATCCATCGTCGCAAGTATCCCGTGATGTGGGTACCTACCACAGGCTACCAATCGCCGCACGCTCATGGGCGGTGCGGCGTGCTCCTGCGTCAGCAAACTTAACAGACGCGCGCGCTCTTTGGAGGAGAGCGCGCTGACATCGCGCCCCATCACGCTGATGCTGCCCTTCCAGGGCTTGCAGATGCCGCTTGCAAGCTTAAGCAGCGATGATTTGCCGCAGCCGTTGGGGCCGATGATGCTCGTTACCTTGCCTTCAGCGAGCTCGAGGGTCAGCTCGCTGAACAAGGCACGCTCGCCGTAGCCAAAGGACACGTCGCTCAGTTGTACGCTAGCCATTGAGGCCTCCCTTCCCGCGGCGCAAGATCAGGTAGACGAAGAATGGCCCGCCTAGTAGCGACAAGACAATGCCGACGGGAATCTCATATGGGGAGAACAACGTGCGGGCGAGCAGATCGCACAGGCACACCAGCAGCCCGCCCAGCAGCGGCGCCATCGCAAGGACGCGGCGGTTGTCGTGGCCCACCAGCGTGCGGACCGCGTGCGGGACGATGAGCCCCACGAATCCGATGAGACCTGCAAAGCTCACTGCGCAACCCGCGAGCGCGGCGGCAGACACCAGCGCGACAAGTCGTGTGCGTCGGACGTTGAGGCCAAGGGAGTGCGCCTGATGCTCGCCCAGCGAGAGCAGGTTGAGCTGCGTGCCCTGCAACAGGCCGAGCACCAGCACCGCGCAGATCGCGCAGCCGGGGACGATGAGCTCGTCCAGTTTGACGCCGGACAGGCCGCCGATTAAGAATCCGGAGGCTCCCACGTAGGCGTCCGGATTCACGATGAGGATCGTGTTCATGCCTGCAGTGAAGATCGACGTGAACGCCATGCCGGCGAGCACGACGGTGAGGCGTGACGAGCCCCCAAGGCCCGCTACAGCAAAGATGAGCCCCGCCACGCACAGCGCGCCGAGGAAGGCCGCTACGGGAGCGAGCCCAAAGGCGTTGGGGAACGTGCACGCCGCCAGCAGCACGAAGAAACCCGAGCCCGCGTTCACACCGATTATGTTCGGGCTGGCGAGGGGGTTGTCGAGCGCAGCTTGGATGAGCGCACCTGCCTGAGCGAGCGCGGCGCCGGCAAGAAGCGCGGCGAGCATGCGCGGCAGGCGGATGTTCCAGATGACGTTTGCCGCTGTCTGATCAGCATCCGCGCCAAAGGCGAGCGCGAGCACGTCATCTATGCCAACGGAGGTCGAGCCGATAACGATGCCGAGCACCGCGGTGCATCCCAACAGCACCGCTGCGGCAGCCATTGCCACCACGAATCGTCCGTTTGCCTGCAAAGCATGCCTGCGCTCCCCGTGTAAGCTTGTTGTC
>CAVKNR010000330.1:0-2965 GCA_963657575.1 Sodaliphilus sp. | reverse complement strand
GGATGGAAGTCAAAGTATTTGAGGTTATCGGGCTTCGCCATAATCTCGGCACTGCGTGCCGTGCTGTAGACCCATGCATCGCGAGCACTCGGATAGAAGTACCCGTAATAGTTATTGATGAGCGCCGAGATATAGCACCCGGGGTCCTTTTTGAACATCAGGGCCCACACCTCAAAATAGGCCTTGATGTCCTCCTGCGAGGCGTACTCATTGAAGCAGTTTTTGACGGCATCCGACTTGTCGGGGTTGTAGCGACGGCCCAGGTTCTCGTACTTAAGCACCCGATCGATCACAGCGCGCTCCCCATCGGTCACCAAGCCGTCGCAGGGAGCTTCCTCGATCGTGCCATCGTCTTTGACCTTGGGGTTAACGCCCGAATTAAGGCCGTCGTGCTTTTGGACGAAGCGTGCCGTCTGTTGAAACGGAATCGAGAGGATCTCGCGCTTGGAGCCCGGCGTGATATCGTGCGCCGGCATAAATACCTTGGTGAAATACATGTTGGAGACAAGGCAGAGCGCAAGCACTGTGAGCACGCCGACCCAGCGGAAGCGCGACGTGGCGTACGAGGGCGTGACGCCAGACTGTTTGGCCACGCGACGGGCCACATGCGCGTCCCAGGCGCAAAACGCCGCCGCAATCACGCAGGCCGCCAACGGAAAGACCAGGCCGCCATTGCGCAAAAACGTAGAACCCATGGCACCCAGCACGAGCAACAGCCAGTCGTGGCGCGCAAAGAGCACAGGCGCCTGTTCGCCCGCGCGCTCGGCATTGGCATCGCGACGGGGCAAGCCACATGCCACGAGCTTGACGGTCGGAACGAGCAGCACCAAAAACGCATCGGCGAAAAGTACGTCTTTGGTCAGCAGCGCCGCGTAGTTGGAGAACATCGGCATAAACGCAAAGAACAGCAAAATGACGCCGCGGACCGGCAGACTCACGCCCAGCTTGCGCAGCGACGATATGGAATAGGCCATGCAGGCGGCCGTGATGACAAATTGGGCACAGGTGTAGACGGCAAGTCCTGCATTGGCGCTGTTGAATAGCGAAAGCCCCAGTTGCACACACGAGCCGATGATGGCCGTGTGAACCACCGGATGATGGCCGTTGAGCAGCACGCTGGGGTTAAGCAGGCGTAGGTAATCGCTCGTGCCGTTGGGGTAGTTGAACCATTGGCGGATCTGCGCGCCCGTATCTCCCATAAAGAGGCCGGGCAGCGAGGCGATAAGCGTGGGCGCCCAGACAATCATGAGCACAAGAAACAGCCCGATAAAAGGATGGACCGAGAGCACGGCGTGGGCCACACGCCACACGCGGCCAAAATGCGCCTCCGAAAACGGAATGCGGCGAGAGCTCAACCAATCTAAAAACTCAAAAGCCAGATAGAAGGCCACAATCGCCAAGAGCATCCAACCCGCGCCGCCAATCCAGGCGCAGATAACGCGCGCTTTGTCGCCCAGCACAATCTCGGCCGAATCGGTAAGGTCGTAACTACGGCCAAACACCATGCAAACGGCAAAGAACAGCGACGGCAGCACGACCGACGGGCGCCAAGCGTCACCGCGGCCAAAGAACACATAGCGAAACGGCAGCGTGAGCAAGCAGGCAAGCGCGAGCAGCATCACTGCGTCGGTATGGCCGGCAAACGAGAGAAGTACCTCGTAGCACACGTAGAGCGTGACCGTCGCCTTGGGGTCGATCGCCAGGACCGCGTTGCTCGACACCGGGGCGGGATCGATGGAAAACGCCGTGGTCGCCAGCAGGGCGAGCAAAAATGCGACGAGCGTCTGCTTGGCGGGATAGCGCTTAAACCAAACGATGCGGGCGGCGTCGCGCGCAGCCGTTGCGGAGAGGTCGGAATCCTTCACAGTCCGAATAGCCTTTCTAGAAACCTGCCAAAAAGGGACAGGTTTATTTTGGCAGGTTTTATCTGGGGAAACGTTACGGTTCTGTCATCGTTGCCCAGCGAATCACCACAAAGGTGCCTGTCCCCTTTGTGGTAGTTAGGCGTCGAGGTAGATGCGCTGGGGCCGGTTGCGGCGACGAGCAAAGATGATGAGCGCCAGGCCCGCGATTACGAGCGGCAGGCTCAGCAGCTGGCCCATGGTGATGACGCCGCCAAGCAGATAGCCCAGCTGGGCATCGGGCACGCGCACAAACTCAACGAGGAAGCGGACGATGCCGTAACCCATAACAAACACGCCCATAAACGTGCCCTGGGGCAGTAGCGGTTTTTTGCGGCTGAGCACCTGCAGAATGCAGAAGAGCACGATGCCCTCGAGAAATGCCTCGTAGAGCTGGGAGGGATGGCGCGGCATATCGCCCGCGGTGCCGCCAAAGATCACGCCCCAGGGCAGATCGGTCGGCTTGCCCCACAGCTCGCCGTTGACAAAGTTGGCACAGCGCCCCAGGCACAGGGCCAGCGGAGCACCGATGACCGCGAGGTCTGCCAAAGTCCAAGCGTCGAGCTTGTACATGCGGCACACGAGCACGCCGCCGATGATGCCGCCCACCAGGCCGCCGTGGAAACTCATGCCGCCCTCGTTGGTGGCAAAGATCTCGAGCGGATGCGCCCAGTAGTAGCCGTCACCGTAAAAGATGACGTAGAACAAACGGGCGCCGATGATAAGGCCAAAGACCACACCGACCACGACGCTCGTCAGGTCGTCGACCGTAATGCCGAAACCCCAACGGCGCTGTGTGCGGTACATGACGACCGCCGTGAGCAGAGCTCCGACCACATAGGCCAAGCCGTACCAGTAAATGGTGATGGGCCCCGCCGAAATGGCGACGGGATCAAGCATATGGTAGAGGTCGTTGAGCATATCGGTCCCCCTGCTCCCTACATACAAATGCGGCCGCGGGCCTTTCGCTCGCAGCCGCACATTTGGGCGTGACGTCTATGCGGAGCACATCGTCCGCAGCTTTCGCATCTTAGAACGGCGCGTACTCGTCGTACAGGTCCTCG
>CAVKNR010000329.1:0-3002 GCA_963657575.1 Sodaliphilus sp. | reverse complement strand
GCCGAGCAGAATATCGAAGACACTTTTACTATCCCGACCGAAATCGCCACTGATCAGGGTTCCTTTATCCTTGAGGTACATGGGAGCTCAATGATCAATGTCGGCATCTTCAATGGCGATTACATCATCGTCCGTGAACAAAAGAGTGCCATGAACGGCGAAATTGTCGTGGCCATGATTGATGGTTCAGCGACCGTCAAGACGTTCTACAAGGAGCAGGGACGCGTACGCCTGCAGCCTGAGAATGACACCATGGAGCCTATCTATGCAACGAATCCCGTTATCCTGGGCAAAGTCGTCGGCTTGATGCGCCGGTTCTCGTAATGCAAAAACGCATCACCATCTTTGACACCGTCCGCGGGTTTACGATGATTTCAATGGCAGGTTTTCACGCTTGCTACGATCTCGCCTACCTGTACGGTTGGGATATGCCCTGGTTTACACAGACCGCCTTTCAAGACATCTGGCGTGCCAGCATCAGCTGGGTATTCTTGTTTATCGCGGGTTGGATGTGCACGCTCTCACGCAACAATATCAAACGTGCCGCCAAATACGCCTTAGCAGCACTCGTCGTCTGGTTGGCAACAACACTTGTCTCAGTCGACGATTCGGTTAATTTTGGCATCATCTACTGCATGGCCGCATGTACCGGCATCGTGGCGTTGACCGATCCCGTCCTTAAGAAGATATCGGCGAGATGGGGCATGTCCCTATGCCTTGTGTTATTCGCCCTCACCTGGAGTATCCCCAAAACGATCTATCCTGTCCCCTACCTGGCGTGGCTGGGATTTCCGAGCCCTGGGTTTGTTTCAGGTGATTACTACCCCATTATCCCGTTTTTCTTTATGCATCTTGCAGGATACTTCGCCGCACACATAGCGCAGGGAATCGATAAGACCGTCCCAAGCTGGGCCTACGCCAATCCCATCCCGGCGCTCGCCAGCCTTGGACGTCACGCACTCCCCTTTTATCTACTGCATCAGCCCATTATTCTGGGCTTTTTGGAGCTCGTCTACTCGGTGCGATAACGCTTGAGCCGCGGCGCGATACGAGCCGGCAGCTTCGCAACAATACGAACGCCGCCCTCAAGATATTCCTCGTGCAAAAGGGTTCCCTGTTCATGCACCAGCGTGATGAGGGCGCCCTCGCGATACGGGATATCAGCGGAGAGCAACACATCGGTGGCAGCCGCCTCACGAGCAATACGGTCGACGAGATCGTCGAGTCCCTCGCCCGTCTGGGCCGAGAACAGCACGGCCTCGGGATAGCGACGACGGAAACTCAATCGATCAACGCTATCGAGAAGATCGATTTTATTGAACACCGTAAGCGTCAAACGCTCGCCGGCACCGATCTCATCAAGAACGCGATCGACTGCCTCGAGCTGGCGCTCGTAGTCCTCGTCAGAGGCATCCACAACTTTAAGAATCAGATCGGCACCAAGAACCTCAGACAGCGTGGACTTAAAGGCATCAACGAGACCATGCGGTAGCTTTTGAATAAAGCCAACGGTATCGGTAATCGTCATGCCACGACCGCCGGGCAGGCGATACGAACGCGTCGTCGGGTCGAGCGTAGCAAACAGCTTGTCCTGCGAAAGTACCGTAGAGCCGGTCAGGCGATTGAGCAACGTCGATTTACCGGCATTGGTATAACCGGCTAACGCGACGCGAAACGCCGGTGACTCAATGCGGCTCTTGGACTGGACATCGCGACGCTGTTCAACCTGCTTGAGCTCACGACGAAGCGCAGCGATCTTATTACGAATGAGGCGACGGTCGACCTCGAGCTGACTTTCGCCCTGACCAAAGCGTGAACCGATGCCGCCGCGCGTCTGCTCCTTGGCAAGATGGCTCCACATACCGCGCAGACGAGGCAACAGATATTGAAGCTGCGCCAGCTGTACCTGTAGGCGTCCCTCACGCGTCTGAGCATGCAGGCCAAAGATATCCAGGATCAGTGCTGTACGATCGATAATCTTTACCGGCTCGCCCACGGCTTTCTCCAAATAGGATTGCTGCGAGGGCGATAAATCATCGTCGAAGATAACAACATCGACATCCATACGATGCACGAGCCCGCAAAGCTCCTCAACCTTACCGGAGCCGATAAACGATTTTGGATACGGCTTAACCAGACGCTGTGACAAACGCGCCACGCACTGGGCGCCAGCCGTATGGGCCAGGCGCTCAAGCTCGTCAAGCGAACGATCGAGCGGCCACGCATTGTCGCGCCACTCAACACCAACTAATATGGCACGCTCGGGCTCGGGTGCCGTGGGAACAAGGGGGAAACGGGCCATTAGGCAGCCTCAATACGATGCAGGATATCCTCAACGACCTCATCGATCGTAAACTTGTCCATATCGAACCACACGATGCGGTCATCACGTTTAAACCACGAAAGCTGACGTTTGGCATAGCGACGCGAACGCATCTTGATGAGTTCGCGAGCCTCATCCATGCTTATCAAGCCATTGAAAGCATCGATGATCTCTTTATAGCCAATTGCCTGCATCGACGTCAGGGCATCTCCCAGCCCCTGCCCCATAAGACTGCGGACCTCATTGACAAGACCCTGCTCAAACATCATATCGACACGCAGGTTAATGCGCTCGTAGAGCACCTTGCGATTACGCGTCAGACCAAACCATAGAGCATGATAATGCTCGCGCGGAACACTAAACTGACTTTTTTGCTGTGCATAGGAGATACCATCATCATGCATCTCGAGCGCACGAATCACACGGCGCACATTATGGGGATGAATAACAGCAGCAGATTCTGGGTCGCGCTCGGCAAGCAGGGCATGCAGTTCTTCCTCGCCAATACGCTCGGCAAGCTCCTGATAGCCTGCACGGCGATCGTCCTCAAGTTCACCCGAGGGAAAGTCCATCTCATCAAGGGCGGCCTTGAGATACAGCCCCGTACCCCCGCAAAACACCGGTAGGCGGCCCTCGCCAAGCAAGCGCTCAACATGCGCGCGAGCGTCAGCCTGATAAA
>CAVKNR010000328.1:0-3014 GCA_963657575.1 Sodaliphilus sp. | reverse complement strand
GGCGGCCTAGTTTTCTGGTTTTGTTAAATGCCCGGGCCTCTAACCCCGGGCATTCTTATTTGCGCTTGTTGCGGCGCAAATGCCTTCTACCGTCCGCACCGCGCGTGCGCCTACGGACCTTAAACCGAACCTCATACGAGTCAAGAAACGCGATGACGAACGAGCCCACCGCCGCGAGGGCGGCGAGCGCGTTAAGGAATTTCAGCATTTGGGGACCTCCGATCGAGTCGTCGGCCGCCCGCGCACGGGATGCGTCGCAATGCCATTTTACTGCGAGTGTATGCACCCACAGCTGGTAAACGCAATAATTGCAAACATCTGTTCGATATTCATACGCTTGATCCATCGGGCAATGGAGCCTGGCTGCGTTGTCCAAAAAGAACGGGGCAGACTCCAGTGCGAAGTCTGTCCCGAAAAGAGAATGGCAAAGCAAGAACGTCGATGGACGAGAAAAGTGTCCGCAAGTCTCATGGCCATCACATCCCACCTGCCAAAGGGATGGGTGAGCGAGCGTTACTCCTGCTCGGACTCCTCAGCCTGCTTACGGCTGCGAATGAGGTGCGCCACACCGATGCACAGCACCGCGCCACCAGCGATCCAAGTGAAGGTCACGCCGTTAAGGCCGGTCAGTGGGAGGTTGGAGCCCTTCTTGTTCTCGATGGTGATGGGAATCCTGGTCGAGGTAACTTTTTCACCGAGCTGAGAAGTGACCATATTAGAGCTGGGTTTTACGCTGAGTCCTGTCAGTTTGCCGGTCGTCTCATTGTATGTAGGCGTCACCACAATGGTAAAGCTAATGGAGTTATAACCCGCGGGCGTCTCGCACTCCGTAATCTCGTACTCACCTGCAACAAGACCAGGGATAAAGACCTTGCTGTCAGTCTCTTTAGTCTTAAACACTCCAGCTTTGCCTGAATCGTCAGTGAGTCCACCAGTCTCCGTCAGCCATTTTTCGCCATTAACAGGAGCGGTACCCTCCTTGGTCATTTTGACCTTAAAGCCGGCAACAAGTTTCTTATTCGGATTATCCGAGGCGGCCTTAGTGACATCGAGACCGAAGACGTAGTCAGTGACCTCATCCGACTCAGAAGTGCCCTTATCATCAGTCATGGGATTGTTGGAATAGACAAGCTTGACATCGTTGGTGTTGCCGGTGGCAGTGTATTCAGCCTCACCGGTCAGTTTTGCGTTATAGGTCACAACGACCTTAGAGTCGCCCTTAAGCGTCACGCCTGCGTTTGTTGCAGCAACCTTAAGATCAGAGAAGGAAATCGTCAGGTCGTGACCGCCAGTGGGGTGCCCAGAGGCGTCCGTAGTGTCCGCAAGATTTACCGTGTAGCCATTTGTAGGTTGGATAACGGTGTCGTCAATTTTCACCTTAACGGAGTTCTCGCTAGCCTCCAGTCCAGCTGAAAGATGATCATGGAACGAATATTCGTACTTGGTGAAGGTGTCGATGTTGCTCGCGACGGAACCGGTCAGTTTATATTCAACCTCCTCGCCAATATACGAGTCACTCCGCTTTCCCCATGCCTTGCCCTCATGAACTTCCTTTTTGACGGTAGGAATGCTGGTCTTCTCGGTGACCGTTACGGACTTACCACCCACGATAGCGAAAATCGGGGAGGTGCCAGTGTTCGGCTTTGCCGGATTCGTAAGACCATCAGGCACGAAGAGGTAGTAGCCATCGCCATAAGCATCCGGGCGCGTCCAAGAATCATCCACCTTAAAAGAATTTCCCGCAGGAGTCTCGTCTGTAATCGCAGCCGCAATTGCATACAGCACGTCACCGGGAGCAACGCGCGTACCCTCGCTGCTGGTTGCCGAGCTGGCAGAAGTTCCCGTCACATTTTTAGCAAGCCACTCGGCAACAACCGGGGCAGTGGCACTGTCCGCAAGCGCCGCAGCGCCGTCTGCGTCCACGATTTCCTTGTACTTGGCAGATCCTTTAATAGCAGCGATTACCTTGCGCCCGATAGTCGTGCTTGACCATTCAATATCGGAAGCAACTTTTCCATTGCTCCCCTCATCAGCGACTTTTGCCTTGAAGATCTGGTAGGCCTTGAACGTATTGTCCTTGTTGGCCTCGTCGACCTTATTGATCGTGATGCTGCCCGCCGCACCCTCAGCAAACGCCATGGTCACCGGGGCCATGACTCCGCCGAAGCTCAGCGCTGCTGTGAGGCCGGCGGTTACTGCCAGGCGTGCGATGTTCTTGTTCATGCTCATCTTCTTTTCCTCCGTTTTCCGGTTGGTTCTCATCCAATCGGTCATCATCTGTCTGTTTCTAAGCATCTACTTTGCTACGTCTCGCCCCGCTCTCTGTGGGGCTGCCAGCTACTCTTTATGGCTGCCACCTCCCCGCTTGACCAGGAGCGCGACCACGATGAGCGCGGCTCCGGCGACCGCTGCGGCGGCCGCGGCGTACATTGCCATATCGCCAGTCGAGGGCATAAAGCCTCCGGTGGTAATGCTAGGGGGTGTGCCGGTGGGCGTGTTGATGAGCGACGCCTCCAGGCTGCCCGTCGACCCGTCCGCGCTGTCGGCGCGCAGGGGCGACTCGGCCGTGGTGGTGAGCTTGGGCTTGGCGGCGGCCACCTGCTTAACGTCCAGGCCCTCGGCCTTGACCGTCACGGAGCGCGTGCCCTCAAAGGCGGTGTAGCCCTTGGGCGCCTTGAGCTCGCGGACCTCCAGCTTGCCCGAGTCCACGCCCGAGACGGTCACGCGACCGTCCTCGCCCGTGGTGACGGTGGCCTTGCCCTCTGCATCCCACGTGCCGTCAGCCGCTAGCGTGCGGCCGCGGTCGTCGGCGATGCTCAGGACCGCCCCGGGCAGTGGCTTGTCGCCGTCTCTGCCGCGCTTGGTGAGCGCGAGATCCCAGGTGTAGGCGCACGCATCGTCGCTCGGCGTGTGGGTGAAGCCGGCGTCGCCGGACTGGTCGGCAAAGGGAGAGCGCGGGTAGCGCAGGTAGACCTCGTTGGGGTTGCCCCTCGCGATGCCGTGGTTGCATGCGC
>CAVKNR010000327.1:0-3054 GCA_963657575.1 Sodaliphilus sp. | reverse complement strand
TTTGCCACCGTTCCCAAACAGCAAGGAGATGAGGGCCGATGAGGCTCATCGTTGTCGACGACGACCGCTTGGTGGTCGATTCGCTCAAGATTATCCTGGGCGCCCAGCCGCAGATCGAGGTAGTGGGTACCGGCGCCAACGGCAACGACGCGGTTTCGCTCTATGCCGAACACGCACCCGATATCGCGCTGCTCGACATTCAGATGCCGGGACGCGACGGCCTATCGGCGGCGCGCGAGATTCTTGAGCGCGATCCTGCGGCACGCGTGGTGTTTCTGACGACATTCTCGGATGACGAGTACATTGTGTCGGCGCTCAAGTTGGGCGCCCGCGGCTACCTGATCAAAACCGATGTCGCCGCCATTCCACCGGCATTGGCGCAGGTCATGGACGGCAAACGCGTGCTCGAGGGCAAGGCGATCGAAGATATCAACTTTGATGGGGCGGACGTCGAGGCCGGCGCGACCCGCCGGCCCGCCGCCTTTGCCGGCCTGACCGACCGCGAGTTCGAAGTCGCCGAGCTCATCGCCCGCGGCCTCGACAACAAGGAGATCGCTGCCACCGCCTATATGGGCGAAGGCACCGTGCGCAACCACATCAGCTCAATCCTAGCCAAAATGGGCCTGCGCAACCGCACCCAAATCGCCATCGCCTACCTGCGAGGGTAATTACCCAACGGCCGACCGCTCCGGCTTAGCAAAATGGCTGCTACCGATTTAATACCATTTCAAAACTATGCCGGTTTACGGGGCTAAACTCAGGATCCCCATCCATACCCACGTTTTCCGTCAAATGACGGCTTGTCTACCTGCGGTTTTATTTTCACGAATATCGGCATGGTTGGGGACTCGTGACTCAGCCCCGTAAACCGACATAGTTTTGTTCGGGCGGCCCTGCACGAGCGCCTCCGCAAGCCTCGTGGAACCAAAATGACCCGTTTCCCTCAGTCCCCGGGGGATCATTTGACGGTGCCCGCCACGAAACCGGCCCATCTACTACGTTTGACTCGGTACCCCTGACCATACCTTCATTTTGAACAAAACCGCAGGCGTACTACCTGCGGTTTTGTTTTCGCGTTTTTTAGCATGGTTGGGGGTAAGGGACTAAACGTAGTAGATGGGCCGGTTTCGTGGCGAACCCTTCTCGCCTACGCACAAAAGCGCCGCCACGGAGGAGGGAGATACCTCCGTGGCGGCTGGGGGTGGGGGTGGGGGCTATGTTCTGGCTCCCCGCCGGCCGCCCGGGGCCTTTTGGCCCCGGGCGCTGCCAGCGTGCCTAGCGCTTACGGATACCCCAGACCAGGGCTCCGACGCCGGCCATGGCAATGACGAATGCCATGAGCAATGCGGCGGCCTGCTGGTCACCCGTGGTGGGCAGGAAACCCTTGACCGTCTTGACGATGTTCGTCACGGTCTTGGGCGTGCCGGGATCGGGTGTCGGCACGGGCGCCTCGGGCTTCTTGTACGTGTTGTTGAACACGATACCCTCGACGCTCTTGTCGCCCTTGGTAAAGGCGACGTTCGCCTTGAGGTTGCCCTCGCCGTCATCGACCACGTTGACGGTCACGGTAAAGACGGACTTGTCGTAGGTCATACCGACCTCGTCGCCCTTGACCTCGCTGATGGTGTAGGCGTGCGTACCGGGCTCGTCGTACCCAAACTTGTCAAAGTTGATCTTGCCGTCGGCATCGTTGGTAACCGTAGACTCGATGTCCTCGCCAACGAGCTTAAAGCTAAACTCGTCCTTCTTGAGCTCGCGTCCCTCGAGCACCTTGACCGCGCCGATGGAAACCTGCGTAGGCATGGCGTGATACTTGTTGGTAAAGCCAGCCGACTCGGTGGTTCCCTCGAGCTTGTGCGTCGCGGTCAGCGTGCCGTCGCCGTTGTCGGAGACGGTGGTCACGACGGTGTAGGTCGTGCCGTCATAGGTGACGCCCTTGTACAGGCCGAGCGCGTTGGGGCAAGCCTCGCGCAGCATGTACGTGTGCGTGCCGGGTGCCTCGTAGCGGATCGGGCTCAGCGTAACGTTACCGTTGACGTCGTTGGTACCGCTAGCGACAACCACACCGTCCTCGAGCAGCTCAAACGTGAACTCGCCAGCTGCAAGATCGCGGCCGGTCAGACGCTTGACCGTCTTGACCTGATCGGTCACGGACGAATCGGTAGGTGCCACGCCGTAGGTGTTGGTAAACGTGAAGGCAGCACCGTCGTCGCCTTCGCGCTTGACGCTCAGATGCCCGGCACCGTCGTCAGACACGGTGTAGGAAACCTTGCGCGTGGCGTTGGTGTCATTGGTCACGCCAGGGGCACTACCGGACTCGGTCACCGTGTAAGTAAAGGTGTGCGAGCGCGGAGCGGTGGGGGCTGCGGGCTCGGGCTCGTCGCTGGGCTCGTCGGCGTTGGCATCGGTGTCGGCCTCTTCAGCCTCTGCCTCGTCGGCCTCTGCCTCGTCGGCCTCGGCTTCGTCAGCTTCGTCTGCCTCGGCCTTATCGGTCGCATCGTCCGTCACGCCCAGAGCGCGGTTGAGGTCCTCGAGCGTAAAGTGGATCTTGCCAAAGTCCACGTTGCCAGCCGCGTCGTTGGTTGCGGTCGTGCGCTCGGGCATCGGGGCACCAGCCTCGTCGGCGGTCACGGTAAAGGTGAACTTGCCCGTGATGTCGGCCGGGGTCAGGCCCTCGGCAACCTGGAGCTTCTTAGTACCGGTGAGCGCGGCATCGACGGCTTCGGCGCCGTAGACGTTCTCGAACAAGGGCTCGACGCCGCCGTAGTCGACCGTTGCCGTCAGGGTACCGTCACCGTTGTCGACGACGATAACCTTAAAGCCAAAGCTCCACGTTGTAGCGGAAACGCCATTCGGCAGCCCGAATAAATCTTCGTAGGCCGTGTAGTTAATGGTCCAAGCGAGCTTACCGTCCTTGTCGGTACGATGGGCAAGCCCAGCAGCCTCAAGATTAGCAAGCATCTTAGTGTCGTAGTGCAGCGTATCAAAGCTCACGTGCCCGCCGATATTGGGCTTGAGGTTTTCGTATGCCACAAGCTCACCCTGATAGGCGAT
>CAVKNR010000326.1:0-3081 GCA_963657575.1 Sodaliphilus sp. | reverse complement strand
ACGCGCGTGCCCTCGATCAGGTCATTCATGCGGTTGATGCAGCGCAAAAACGTCGACTTGCCGCAGCCCGAAGGGCCAATGAAGGAGGTGATGGCGTTTTTGGCGATGTTGAGGTCAAGCCCCGTCAGCGCATGAAAGTCACCGTACCAAAAGTTGAAATCCTTGGCCGTAATGGCCGCTTGCTCCAACGTGGGAGCGGACTGATAAACGGACATGGGACTCCTTAACTAGCGACGCTTGCGCGACAGGAAGCGCGCAAACAGGTTGAAGGCCAGAATGATCACCATCAGCAAGAGCGCGGTGCCGTAGGCTGCGTTCATGTTGATGCCGTCGTTGGCAAGCAGATACAGGTGAACCGTCATGGGGCGGCCGGAATCGAGCGGCGAAATAGGTAGATTGATGGCCTGCCCCATGGTATAGAGCACCACCGCGGTCTCGCCAATGGCACGGCCGATGGCGAGAACGATGCCCGTGGCAATACGGCCAAAGGCAGAAGGAAGCACGATCTTGGAGACAACCTGCCACTTGGTGGCGCCCAGGCCATATGCGCCCCAGCGGATATAGCGCGGAACGGCGCGAATGGCCTCTTCGGTGGTACGCATGACGATGGGAAGCATCAAGAGCGCGAGTGCCAGGGCGGCCGAGACCATCGAAAGGCCCAGGCCCATGGCCTCGACAAACAAGGCGTAGCCAAACAGGCCCATAACGATGGAGGGCACCGAGGCCAAAGCGTCAGCAGCGTAGCGAATGAGCTCGACGACCTTGCCCTGCTTGGCGTACTCGGCCAGATAGACGGCTGCCAGCACAGCGATCGGCGTGCAGATAAGCATGGCGAGCGCCGTCACGTAGACGGTCGAGACGATCGTGGGCCAAATTCCGCCCTCGGCGTTGACGCCCTGGGGCCAACCGAAGATAAAGTCGAGCGAGATGTGTGGCAGGCCGTTGATGACCACGTAGGCGATGATAGCGACCAGCACCAGCGTGGTGATGTAGGCAGCGGCACGAAACACGCCAAGCATGATCTTGTTGGACAGGTCCTTGTTGATGCGGCCCTTCTTGCCGTGGGAAAGGGCACGCTTGATGCGCTCGCGCGACGAGGTCGTATCGACCGTCGTGTCAACGGAATCGGACATAGCCTACCCCCTCTTCTTCTTGGAAATCAGACGGACGATGCCCACCAGCGTGGCGGAGATGATAAACAGGACCACGCCCATGCCGAACAGCGCCGAGCGATGCAGACCCGAGGAATAGCTCATGTCGAGCGCGATCTGGCTCGTGAGCGTCGAGATAGGGCTCGCAATGCTGTCGGGAATAACCGGGGCGTTACCCACGACCATGAGCACGGCCATGGTCTCTCCGATGGCACGGCCCATACCCAGCACGATGGCATCCACGATACCCAGCTTAGCGGCAGGTAGCACGACCTTATAGATGGTCTGCCACTTGGTGGCGCCCATGGCATACGATGCCTCGCGAATGCCCATGGGAATGGAATTGAGGGCATCGATGGTGAGCGTGGTGATGGTAGGGACGATCATGATGGCGAGCACAAACCACGCCGTCAGCGCACCAAAACCAAGGCCGCCGGTCAGTTGTGCGATAAACGGGCGGATGATGATCATGCCGAAAAAGCCGTAGATGATAGAAGGGATGCCGGCCAGCAGGTCGACGGCAGGGCTGATGAGCTTGCGCACGCGCTTGCCGGCGATCTCGACCAGGTACACGGCCGTGCCCACACCTAGCGGCACGCCCATGGCGAGCGCACCGACGGTCACCAGACCTGAGCCGGCAAGCAGCGACATGATGCCGTAGTGGCCCTCAGAGGGCGCCCACGTAAAGCTAAAGAAGTCCGCCAGACCGATGTCGGTAAAGACGGGCAGCGCCGAGTACGTGGTAAAGACAAAAATCAGGATGACGGTAACGACCGCCAAAAACGCGCAGGCAAAGAAGATCCACTGCAGCGCCTTCTCCTTGATATAGGTACTGCGCGATACGAGCGCCAGCTCGCGCTTCTTGGGTGCCTGAGCATTCTGCTCAGTCTGGGAGTTTTCCTGTGCTTCCATGCTACTCACTCCCCTTCTCGTCGTTGGTGACGGGAATAAAGCCCGCCTCGCGAATCTGCTTGTCCATCTTTTCGGACGTCACGTAGTCGATGTAATCCTGCGCCTGCTGCGAAGGCGCACCCTTCACAAAGAAGTAAAGGTCGCGCGAGATGGGATAGCCGCCACTCGCGACCGTCTTCTCGGACGCCTCAACATGATTGACCGAGACAGCCTTGACCGAGGTCTTGGCGTTGAGGCTATCGACGAAGCCCAGCGAAATGTAGCCGATGGCCCCACGCGAACGAGATACCACGTCGCGCACCTGGCCCGTACCCGAAAGAACAGCCGAGCGGCGATCGAACGGCGTGCCATCCATCACGATGGTACGGAAGGCCTCGCGCGTACCGGACGCCTCGTCGCGGTTGATGACCTGAATCCTCAGGTCCTCGCCACCGACCTCTTTCCAATTGGTAATCTTGCCGGCGTAGATATCGCGGAGCTGCTCGGTCGAGAGGTTATCGACGGGGTTGTCGTCGTTCACGATGACCGCAATACCGTCGTGGGCAATGACGATGGGAGTCAGGCCCAGATCCTGTTCGTCGGCATTGAGTCCACGGGAGGAGCTGGCGATATCGGCCGTGCCGGCGCTGACGGCCTCGATCCCAGCGGAAGAACCCAAACCGGAAACGAGCACGTCGATGCCGGTCTCTTCCTTAAAGCCCTCGGCCGCAATCTCGGCGATAGGAAGGCAGGTCGTGGAGCCGGCAACGGTAATGGAAGAGGTAGAAGATCCCGAAGAACAGGCGCACAGCGTAAGCGTAAGCACAGCGGCGCTCAGGACCGATACGATCTTTCTCATAGCATCACGCCGATCGCAGCATGGCGCCCACAGGTGCCGTCCTCGTTACGGTAGGAATAAAAGCGGTCGTTCTGACGCACGGTCGAAAGCTGGGTATCCACGATATTATCCGCGTCGACACCGACATCTACCAGCGCCTCGCGAATGGCAGCGGAAAGATCAAGCATGCGAGAGGTATTC
>CAVKNR010000325.1:0-3108 GCA_963657575.1 Sodaliphilus sp. | reverse complement strand
TGGGGCGTGCCCTCGTCCAGATGGATTTGGGCGGCGAGCAGGTTCTCGTAGCCGTACCGCGCCCCGAACCAGTTGATGCTCCTGTCCAAGAACTCCCTCGCGGACTTCTCGTCCAAGGCGTCGTTGCTTGAGACGATGAACCCCATCGCGCGGACTTGGTTTTCCCTGACCTTCCTCTTCGTCTTGAGTTCCCCCATGCGCCGCTCGACCGCCTTCTCAAGCGGCACCGGGCGCTCGTCCTCGGCGCGGCAGCGGTAGCCGATGTGCCGACCGCTCTGGTCAACATCGTTGGCGTAGGTATGGGCGCGCCTGTCCAGCTCACGACCCACCGCGTCAAAGCTTTTCACTTGCGAGCTCTTCATTGCGATTAGTGGCGCGACCGTCATTGGTGAACCTCCGAGTTTGAAGCCTGATGGAGCGTTAGCGACATTTGGTATAGTCACGGTATACCAAACTGCGTTTGGCCGTGCAAGGGCGCCGCCCTTGACCCGCTCGGGCGTTCCCCCCGAGACCCCCCAGCCCTACTCATTCGCGGCGTCGCTCATGAGGTGCGGGCCATCGGCGCAAGCGCCGAATGAGGGGGGCAAGCCCCCTCAAACTCCCCCGCTCAACCTGATTTGTCATTTGTCATTTGTCACATTATTTTTCGGACGTAGTTAGCGAAAAATAATGAGCGCGCCCCTCCGAACCACCCCCAGAATCACGCTCGATATGGGTATGGGAATCCCATCCCCAGCCCTCCCGCACTCGCAGACTTGGGCAAGGAAAGGGTCGATGGGAGCTTGCGCTCACATCGACCCTCTTCCCAGTCTGTCTTTTGGCTCGACCGCCGCGTCAATTCCGCAATCCGTGAACGAGGTCTCCGTAGATCCGCTACGCGGAACTACTCCGCCCCCGTGGTCACGCATTGCTCCATTGACCCGTCTACTTTTCCGCACGCGCCTGTCTCACGTGCCTTGCGCTTGCGTTCGGCGTTCAGGTAGTTGCCGCGACAGTAGCGCTCGAGAATCGAGTTGTAGCCGACGATGATTTCTCGGTACTGCTCGGGGAACTCACGCAACGCCGCAGTCGTGAAGTCATTGATGGTCTCGAACTTCTCGACCATGATGAAGCCGACCAACTCGAAGAGCATGTCCTGCTTGTCCTTGGTCGAGAGTTGCTCAAGCTGCCCGATGTCGAAGTTGTTCCCCTCGATGCGGGCTTCGACTGGGTACAGTTCCTTGCCCTTCTTCCGGCACGATGCCGTGTCGTGGATGAGGTAGTCGTATGCGTGCCTGATGTTGTTGACTGGCTCCGCAGAGGAGCAGCACCTCTTGCCGTCCGCGCTCAAGCGGTTCAGGACGTTGATTATCGCCTTGCGGGTCGTGTTGCCGCCCCAAACCACGATGATGTGGACATGGGTCTTCCGCTGCTTGCTCTTCTGGTCATGGTCGATGTCGTGAATTGCGTAAGCGAACGGAACTTGAAGGATGTCGTCTATCTCCTCCTGCCAATCATCGAGCATGTTCTCTGGGTAGCAGATTCCCTCCCAGAGCTTTACCTTCGTCTCGCCAGCGTTTGCCGCCATGCTATAATCTCCTTGTCTCGAATGCCCCTGCTGCCGCCAAGCTTGCTGGGGCTTTTTCTTTTTTACCTGCGCTTGTAGACCTCGCGCCTATGCGCCACATCAACCACGAGAATCACGAGCCTGCCGTCATCGATGTCGCACAGAATCCGATAGTCGCCGACCCTGTAGCGCCACACGCCCGCCAGGTTCCCCGTCAGGGACTTGCCCCTGACTCTCGGGTCTTCGAGCTTCGCTATCTCGTCAAGCTCTTCGAATATCCTCGCGGCGATGCCCCTGTCCAGCTTGCGCATCGCCTTGTCAGCGTTCCTCGTGAAATCAATTCGCCAGACCACAATGCGCCCTTACCTCATCGATGCTGTAGGTCTCGAGCCTGCCTGCGCGGTAGTCCTCAATGTCCTTAAGAATCCCGTACTCGTACTCGAAACGGTCAATCGATTCTTGCAGGGCCTCGTTCACGTAGAAGCTCCTCGACCTGCCGGTCTCCTTCGCAAGCCTGCTGTAGCGCTCGTTCAGCTCGGTCGGAATCCTCATCGAAGTGACTGCGGTAGCCATAACGCACCTCCTATGCTGTAATACAGGTACTACTATAACACATCACCGCGCCTGCCCGCGCGACCGCGCAGGCGCTTCGTGGCTTCGGTTCCATGCCTTCGCCACTTCCGTGGCTTCCCTCATCACATCATCCAAGTTGCGCTCGGTGCGTTGCGTCTTCTTGGGACGCATCAGCGCCCGGATTCGGTCTCCAAGCTCCTCAATTGCCGCTCTAGCTGCTCTCGCCGCTCCTGCGCATCGAGCAGCGATTGAATCGAGGATTGCGCCGCGCTCAGCGCGCCCCGCAGCTTCCCAGCGCCCAATCTCGGCAGTGACGGGTCGAAGCTCCTCAACGTCTCGCGCAACTGCTCGCGTTCCGCGCCGAAGGGACTCCAATCGCGCGGACTCCCGCTGGATTTCATCGCCCACCTCGTTGCGAAGCTCGAGCTTTTCGCCGATTTCGCCGTCCAAGCGGTCAAGCTCGGCCATTTTTTCCGCGATTCGGCGGTCGATTTCCGCAGCTTGCGCCTGCTTTTCATCGACCTGCTCGGTCACGGCACCCAATTTGGCGCGGGTCTCAACCCTCTGCCGCTCAAGACCGTCCAGCTCGCGCTCGGCAGTTATCGCCCCGTGCTTCGCCTTGTCCCTCGCCACCTCAAGGGTCTCTATCTCGGACTTGAGCGCCCTCGTGGTGCCGACCTGCACCTTGTACGCGTCAAGGCTCCTGTAGCCCTTTGCGCGCAGCTCGTGGCGCATTGGGCGCTCATACCCGTAGGGCTTGGCCACCTGCTCCCAGAAGTCCTCCTGCAAGCGGCTCATGGTGCCCTGTGCGGTCACCTCCCACTTGCCCTCCGCGTTCTTGCGTCGCTTGTCTGGGGCGAACAGTTCCTTGGCGCACAGTCGGTCGAAGCCCGTCTCCCTGTCGTGTATCACGGGCGCGATCCAGATGTGCGCGTGGGGCGTGCCCTCGTCCAGATGGATTTGGGCGGCGAGCAGGTTCTCGTAGCCGT
>CAVKNR010000324.1:0-3130 GCA_963657575.1 Sodaliphilus sp. | reverse complement strand
AGGTCCTGGATCCAGGCGTAGTACTGGTTGTCTTTGGGCTCGGGGCTGTCGGACAGCACGACCGGGGTGCCGGCGAACCTTAAGACGGACAACGCAAAGACAAGGCTGGTGCGTTTGTTGCCGTCCTCAAAGATGTGGTCCTTGACCATGTGCTCGGCCACGTAGGTGACCTGGTCAAAGATGTCTGCGAAGCGATCGGCCGGCGATTGACCGAATATCGTACAGAATGCACCCGCAAGCACGGACTCGACGCGTCCAAGCTCAAGCGCGGCCCGGTCGCCTGTGGCGTCGGTTGTATAACAGCGCCCGACCGTCATCAGCGTGCTGTGCAGACGCATTACGGCCGCGGCCATAGCTTCGAGCGAACCGGCATCATCGAGCACGAGCGGCGCGAACGGATGAGCGCTCCGCTGCGTTGCCGCCATCATGAGTTCTCCAAGAGCCTGAGCACGTTGGGCATGTCCGCAATAGTTGGTTGAATGGCCTCGTCGATAGACGCGATGTCGTCGAGTGAAATCGGCGAAGTGGAATCTGCCTCGCGCGCAATTGAAGGATCTTCCTGGCCAGCACAATCGGCGTCGTCATCAACTTGAACGTAGTTCCAAGGCATGTCCGCCTCCTTTAAATAGATATGGATGGAATAGCCTGCGAGTCGTACTCCAGAGCAACTGGTTGCCAGACGAGGTCTTCGATGGCGCAGTTTAGGGTGTTTGCGAGCGCCAATGCCGATGAGACCGAGGCGCGGCGGAGGTCAAGCTGATTCTGCTCGTAGAGTTGTATGGCGCGAAGTTTAACCTCCGATTGGGCGGCGAGCTGTTTTTGCGTTAGTCCAGCCGCCTTCCGTGCCGCTTTGAGGCCCTTTTTGTCTGCCTGGGCGTTGTTCCATTTTTCGATGACAATCTGGGCGAATTTGTCTTCGGAGGCCTCGTGAAGCGGATGGTACGAGCCGATGATCCAATCGAGCGGGGCGACTTCGAGTAGCTAATTAAAGCCTAAGTTGCACATCCATTGCGCATAGGCCAAAACCCGGCCCGCCCAATACTGAGGCGAACGGTCGAACGGATAGGTCTCCCTGCATTTGACGGGGGTCAGTCCCGCATGGGCGATAATATCGCGCGCGAGCTCGTCGCCCGCCATGCCGCAGACGACGCAAGACATACCGCGCTCAAACTGTTTCATCTCAAGAGCGTTCGACAGGATCGCCGTCAACTCGGCTGGAGTCAGCCCTTGATCACAGAGGGCAAAATCGACCGCCTCGCCCAGCGTTCTCATGGCATCCTCGAGATACATCTCACTGTAGGCGTGGGTCATCGCCCGTCATCCCCTCTCGAATGATATCGACGATACGGATTCACTCAAATGGATTTTCGGCAAGTAGCTCCTGATATTCAATACTGGCTTCTAAGACTCGCCGAGTCCGGAAGTGTGCGGCAAAATTCAGACTTGTTGGCTAGAGCTGCATCGATAAGATCGGCGCCGTTGTCGAAGCAACCGGACTCCCCCGTCGCTAAGAACGCATCACCTTCGTGAATGGCCTGGAGGGTCACCGAGTTTGGTTCTTTGGAAGGGAAAGGCCGCGGGCTGGTATTCGTAAGCTCCTCGTCTCGCTCATCTTGTTTCATAGATGCGCACCTCATCCTGCTCGATGCTTTTGCGGAAGGCCGGGCGCATGCGCTCTGGTGGGTTAGTGACGATATCGACCTTTCGCCCAAGTTCCTTCTCGACTTCATGAGAAAGTTCGTAAAGCGTGCCGAACGTCATGGTGTTGCCGCAGACTAAGCGCAAGTCAATATCGCTATCAGGCGTTTGCTCGCCTCGGGCAAACGAGCCAAATAAATATGCTTCGCTAACGTCGTATTGAGCCAGCACGCGGCTGGCGGCAGTGGATATGTCGGTAGTCGAAATCATGGGTTATTTACCGTTTAACAGTAGAACGTCAGAGGGACAGCGACGAAACATGGTCCTTGTTGCGGAAACGCATATGGCTGCACGTTAGACATTGCATGCATGAAAAAGCAACGCTCCCTTGCCGAAAGCGTTGCCCTTAAAGCTCCTACAGAGCTCTTGTATCGCAGCCAAGTGCGTCGCGCCGCATCAGCAGCGATATGCGGCGCTCAGAAGCACTGTTCCCAGCAGGAATAGCGTTAAGGAGGCAGCTATCCAGTAGCCGTCGCCGGTCTTGGGAAGCGCCGGTGTTGTTGCCATAGTGGATTTGGGCCTGGTTGTCTTGTTGACCGTTGTCTTGGGCGACGTAGCCGCGGGTTTCACCGCAGGATTCGTCGCCGGCACCGCACCGGGTTGCCCCGCAGCAGGATCGGTGCCACCAGTAGGCTCGCCCGTGCCATCCCCCGGCACCTCGCCACCGGGTGTAACGGTCTCCCCCGCCGGTGCGGTGGCGCCGTCGGGCTCGATCATCACATGCGTGGCCACGGCCCCGTCAGCATCTACCACGCTGGCAGCACCAAAGGCCCCGCCCGCAGGCGTTACAAAGTGCGCAGCCACGAGCGACCCGCGATCGCAGGCAACGCCGGCATCCGTACCGGTTGCATCCAGCCAGGACGCATCCACGACAAGCGTCTCGCTCGCAACGTCAGCACCAAACCCCTCGTCGAGCAAGCGCACGCCATAAAAGCGCAAGCCGGTATCGGAACCCGCGTCCGCGGCAACAACGCGCCCTCCGCCACGTACTGTCAAGCTGCCTGCGGCAATGCCGGCCACGGTCTGGTTAACAACGCCCGCGCCGTCGGCCCTGGCATCGACCGTGCAGTCGTCCACCACCAGCGCTTGGGACACATGGATCCCGCATTGCGAACCCGTCGCCGTGAGCGAGCCGGAGCCGATAAGCGTAAGGTTTCCCCACACCTCCATGCCGCTCATGGAAATGTCCGCATCGGGCGCATGTGTCTCGACCACGGAGTTTTGCCCCACGAGCGTCACCACCAGGTCGCCATCGGCGCCGATGGCCTCGCCCACATAACCGGTTAGCTCAAGACGTTCGGCATCGGTCCAAGCCCATCCGGGACCCGACACGCCCGGCTCGTAGTACGTGGAGCCCGCGATAAACAGGCTGTCCGCGCCCGCGGCATAAGAAGGCCCGCCCAGCAAAACGCATAGGCAGGCCATGACAGTA
>CAVKNR010000323.1:0-3158 GCA_963657575.1 Sodaliphilus sp. | reverse complement strand
GCCTTCCCGCCGGCATCTACAACGTGACGCTCGGATACAGCCAGGGCACGATGGTCAAGGGGAAGACCTACCAGTTCACCCTCGCCGACCCGCTCGTAAAGGGCAACCAGCTCCTCGGCTTCTATGGCGCATGGGACAGCAAGGTGACCGACTGGAAGGTCTACGTGTTCGACAGCGCCTCCGCGGCCACTCCCAAGGCGACGCTCGCCGTGGCCGAGGGCAGCGCCGGCACGAGCCTCGGCACGCTCGACAAGCCCAAGAGCGGCGACCTCTGGTCCATCCAGTGCGCCGCCTACGGCAACGGCGACTGGGAGCACTCGAACCTCCGTCAGTGGCTCAACAGCCACGACGCCAACTGGTTCAAGCCCAAGCACGACTACGACCACATCCCGTCCGCGTCCGTGTGCTACGGACCGTACGACTCCAGGGCCGGCTTCATGTCGATGCTGCCCGACGACTTCGTCGCGGCAGTCGGCGAGATTGAGGTCGTGACCGCCCGCAGCTACATCACCTATGGCGGCACCTCGGATGCGCCGGCGCTCTCCAAGACCTTCGACAAGTTCTTCCTTCCGAGCCTCGAGCAGCACTGGATCAACTGCAACGAGTCCTCCGTCAACGGCGTCGAGGGCGACCCGTGGGAGTACTGGAAGCTCGCCCGCGGCGGCACGTCCAAGGCCCCGCTGTGGCAGAAGGAGCCTGCGTACATCCAGTACGCGCTCAATGCCAAGACGGCTGCCCAGGACTCCTGGATGCGGTCCGCGTACCGCGGCAGCGCGTACTCCCCGTTCGTCGTGTACGCCGGTGGCAGCGTGAGCAGCGGCGGCGCGTGCAACGGCAATCGCGCGGCCCCCGCTTGCGTCATCTGCTAATCGTCAATCGCCGGGGCGACACCTCGCCCCGGCCGCTACAACAAAAGGAGGCCATTCATGACCGTACCCGCCAGCAGGCGCGGTAAGAGCAGGATGGAAGTGTTCGCGAAGGCAAATGAGCTTTGCTCCTACACGGTCGAGATTACGGCCAACGAGAGGACCTTCAAGCCCGAGTTCGCCATGCTGACGGCCCGCATCGTGGACGCCAGCGTGGCAATCGGCCAGTACCTCTGGAGCGCGAACAACATCAAGGTCGTCGACGATGACGACCTCGCCGAGAGGAGGAGCCTCCAGCGCAAGGCCAAGGTCAAGTGCAACGAGCTGATCTTCCTCATCGGCGTCGCGAAGAAGACGTTCCACCTCCGCGGCAAGCGGGTCCACCATTGGTCCGGACTCGTGAGTTCCGTGAGGTCGATGACCTCCGCATGGAGTGAATCAGATGCCCGACGCTTCCGTGCTGGGCATTAGAGATTCTTGGACCGGGGCTGATACTGCCCAGGACTCCTGGATGCGGTCCGCGAACCGCGACAACGCGTACAACCCGTTCATCGTGAACGCCGATGGCAACGTGAACAGCAACAACGCGTACAACGGCAATCGCGCGGCCCCCGATTGCAACGGGCACGGCGGCATGGAGAGGCGACGCATAGCGCCGTCCGCCGCAGACCCCGGCGCAAGGAGTCCCGGTCCAGTGCCCGAGAGGGCCGAACACCGCGGCGGCGACGGCCCCACCTCCGATGGATGTGCTGGGCCTGCAAGCGCCGTCGACCCCATGTCGTTCGAGTGCCTCTGGGAGGCAATGGAGCGATGCCGCAGGGGAGTGATGTGGAAGGGCAGCGTGGCGAGCTTCGTGCTCAACGCGCCGACCGAGGTGGCGAGACTCGCAGACGAGCTTGCGGACGGCACATACGTCCAGCGCCCGGTGAGGCGCTTCCCCATCTACTACCCCAAGCAGCGCGACATCGTCGCAATCCCGTTCAGGGACAGGGTCTTCCAGAGGTCGCTCAACGACTTCGTCCTCTACCCGGCAATGAGCCGGGACTGGATATACGACAACGCATCGTGCCAGACCGGCAAGGGCACGGACTTCGCGCGGAACAGGCTCAAGCGGTTCATGCGCGAGCACTACGCGAAGCACGGTGAAGACGGGTGGGTGCTGACGCTCGATGTGGCCGGCTACTACCCGAACATGCCGCACGCGACGGCGCTCGCACCGTTCGAGCGCCATCTCGATGCGAGGTACGTCGGCATCGTGGCCTCGATTCTCGAGAACCAGTACACGGGCGACGTCGGGGTCAACCCCGGCTCGCAGCTCGTGCAGATAGCCGGAGTGTCGGTCCTAAGCCCGATAGACCACATGGTCAAGGAGCGGCTCAGGGTCCGTCACTACATAAGGTACATGGACGACTCCATCCTCATAAGCGACAGCCGCGAGGAGCTTGAGCGGGCGCTCGACGTCCTGACAGATGAGTACGCCAAGCTCGGCTTCGCTCTCAACAGGAAGAAGACCCACATAAGGCCGCTATCTCGCGGCACAGATTTCCTCGGCTTCCACTTCAAGCTGTCGCCGACCGGGCGCGTCTTCATGAACGTCCTGTCTGCGAAGGTCAAGCAGGAGAGACGGCACCTCAAGGGCGTCGTCAGGCTCGCGAAGCGCGGCGTCATCTCAAAGGAGGACGCCGACGCGAGCTTCGAGGGCTGGGTCGCCCACGTCAAGAAGGGCGACTCGTTCAAGTTGATACGGCGCATGAGGCGCTACTACAGGGACCTCTGGAAGGGAGATACCGATGGTCGTAATCAAGCGAACCAATGGAGACATCGAGGGTAGCCGCAGGGAGGAGAACATCGTCGCCGCGCTCGACACGTACGACGCCAACATCACGTACCTCGCGTGCATGTGCGACGTCGACCTCCCCGAGAACGAGGGGGTGATTGGATATGAGCACGCTGGCATCGAGGATTAAGACCTGGTACGTCAACGACAAGTGGACCAAGACCATGGTTGAGAACGTGCATGGGAATGGCAAGATCACCGACGAGGAGTTTGCCGAGATTCTCGCCGCAAAGGGCGAGCCTGACACCGAGTAGCTACGGCCCCGCATGTGCGGGGCCTTTTTCATCTAGGAGAGACAATGGAATACCAGCTCACCGAGCCGCAGGAGTGGGCAATCGTCATCGCGTGCGGCTTCATGGTCATGGACATCCTGACCGGCTTCATCGGCGCTGTCATCAATGGCAACGTCTCGAGCGCCAAGATGCGCGTCGGCCTCGGCCACAAGATCCTGCTCT
>CAVKNR010000322.1:0-3242 GCA_963657575.1 Sodaliphilus sp. | reverse complement strand
CTCGCCCGCGGTGTTCTTGTCCAGCTGGTTCGGCGTGAGCAGGAACGCCGCCTTCTTGGCGACGAGGCCGCCAGAGGAGCCTGCTGCCTTCTCCCACGTGCGCACGCGGCAAACCTCGACCGGCACGTTGGTGTCGTCCTCGTGCGATGCGAGGAAGGTGTCGAGGGCGTTGTTGCGGTACATGTCCTTCTCGTAGTCGATGGAAGCGCTCTTCGAGAGCGTGTACTTCGGTCGGCGCTTCGTGTCGATGTACTCCGGCTCGTAGGTGTTCGCGTCGTCGCTGAACTCCCAGGAGAGCAGGTTCGTCACGTTGACCCAGTTTGGCGTGGTCGAATCGCCGATGTTCATCCAGTCTTGGAGCTCGTCGCCCCAGATGGGTACCTCTGCGGTGGTGGTGTCAGCCATTTAGGCTCCCTTCATGCTCGTGTTCGTTGGTTGCATTGTGTCGTTAGCGTCACAATGTCGCCGCGCGCTTGTACTTCAGGTCGAACGAGACCTGCCAGTCCTCGAACGCCTCCGCTCTCCCGAGGCAGTAGGGGACGCCAGCCGTTGGGCGCTTGTAGGCCACGTAGCCGTCAAGCACCACGCAAGCGTCAAGGAAGCCGCTTGCGACCTTGGAAAGAACCTCGGCAGCGTCAAGGCGCTCCTGCTGGTCGTTGGCGGCGATGCGCAGCGTGAGGTTGAACGGCATCGGGCAAAGGACCTCGCCGCTGATGTAGCGGCTCTCCTCCCCGCCGCCGTCCTTCAGCTGCAGCATCATGCGGGGGAGCTTGCCAGGCTCCGCCGAAAGCTCCTCGAAGCGCACGGGAATGTCGGCATCGACGCCAGCAACGACCTCTTCCATCAGGTCGATCACCTGCGTTGCCAGGTGCTGGTCGTGTCCGTTAGTCATTGAAACTGCTCCTTACGATGGTCTGGGCGGCGCGCAGCCATGCCGCCGCCCTGCTTGCCTTCGCCTTGTCGAACCAGCGCGGCCCAGTGCCCGCGGTCGTGTACCGCCAGCCAGACTGCGCGTAGTACTGCGGGCGGGCGTACCGAACGCCGCCGACACCGCCCCACGACAGCTCCGCCTTGCCGTTGGCGGCCTTCACCTGGCCGCTTTGGCGGAGAGCGCCCGTCAGGAACGGTGCCAGCCTGTTCGAATCGTCCTTTGCCGCAAGGGCGTAGGCGCGCGCCGCCTCGGTCTTCACCTTGGTTGACTTCGCCAGAGCGCGCGAAACGTCGACGCTCTTCACGCGAATCTCGCTCATGCCAGCGTCAGCTCGTAGTGGTGGGCGCTGCGCCCGATGCGCAGCGCCGCGACTGTCTGCACCGTGAGCGCCTGGCTGGGCGGGACGGGGGAGCCGCAAACGCCTGGCATCACCTTGTCCTTGCGCGAGAGCTTCGCGCCTATTGGGTGCGGCATGTAAAGCGTTGCGGTGCGTGCGCTCTGGTCGCCGTCGGCGGAGGCAGTCGCCCCTTCGGTTGCCTCCAGCCTTGCGGGCGAGAAGACGTAGCGCTTCCAGGAAACCCTCCTGCCGTCCTCCTGCGGCTTCCATACGGTGATTGACGTGTTGTAGATCATCAGATCCCGACCTCCATAAGGCTGGTGCCGCTGAGCTCGCGCTCGATCGCTGCGGCAACCGTGCGCCTGCGCGTCTCCGACTGCCCGAAGCTCACCGATATGCCGCCAGCCGTGTAGCTGGCCGCGCCAGCGGTCTCGCCCTCTATGGCGTCGATCGCGGCGCACACCGCGCGGAGGAAGGCGGTCGCCTCGTCTTCTGTGATGTTTCCCAAATCGTGCATACAGCAGCGCTGCTTCGCCTGCGCATAAGCAGAGGGGAGGGCGGAATCGAACCCGTCCTCCCCACAAGCGCCGCCGAAGCTGACGTACTCGCTGTATGTCGGCTTTAGCGCCGCCATCGGTTAGCCCTTGGTGCTGACCTGCGCTGCAGCGGCCTTGATGGTGCCCTTGAACACGAGGTCGACGATCTCGGGGAAGATCTCGATGCCGGAGAACGCCACGGTATCGTATGCGGCCTTGACCAGCGTTGACTGGTGGCACACGGCGATGTAGCCGGTCTCATCGGTCTTCAGGTCGATGTCGGGGAGCTTCGCGTTTGATGCTGGGATGTAGTGCACCTTGATGTTGCCGGAGGCCGTGCAGTAGATGGAGCCAGCGGGCACTGTGTTGGTGAAGATCAGGTTGCCGAGGCCAGCCCAGTTGGTGATGTACTGCAGGCCGAAGGCGGCGAATACCTCGGAGTTTGCGATCGTCTTCGCGAAGTCGATCGGGTTGGCGAAGAACAGCGCGGTGGTGTCGCCGTAGTCCTCGGACGCGTTCTTCAGCTTCGCCCATGCTTCCGATGCGCACTCAACGAAGTCGGTGCCGCTGGCCTCGCCCGTGCCTGTGCCGAGCGCCGTGATGAGCTTCTTCTTGATCTTGGTCTGGATCTGGTTGATCAAGCGCTCGTCGGATTCGGTCACGGCCTGGTCGTAGCCCTTGGTGATGATGTCCTCGAGGTACGTCTTCGTGTGGTAGTAGTCCAGCGTGATGGCGAAGTCGCGCACCTTCTCGCGGTTGTACTCGGTGGTTGGGATCTCGTTGCCCTTGACGTAGGGGTCGGTGGACAGCTCTCCAGTAAGCTTGTACTGGGACAGCGTTTCATTTGGGCCAGATTCGATCGGCTGGGTTACCCCAAGCATCTCGACGAGCTTGTTGGCCTTCAGCTCGAAGGTGGTCGCGAAGTCGGCGTCTACCGCCTTGGTCAAGAATTGGTTTTTAGCCATGTTCGGCTCTCCTTAGTCGAATAGCTCGTAGTTGTCTTCGATGGCCTTGTGCCGCTTCTGCGGGTTCTTGATGGCCATGATCTCCTCTTTCGTCATTTTCTTTCCCGCGCCTGCTGGCGTTCCTGCGCTGGAAACGCTGGAGGTGTTGGGCTGCTGGAACAGGTGGGCGTAGTCCTCCGCAAGCTTTGATACGTCAAGGCCGCTCACGTGCCCGTCCTTGGCGATCTCGACGCCGCCCATGTCGATGTGGGCCATGGCCCCCGCGGTGTCGATGCAGTTCGCCTTGATCAGCTCGTTCTCGACCGTTAGGCGCTTCTCTCGGTCGCTTGCGCTTGCCGCAAGCTCCTGCTGCGCCTTCTCCGCCTCGGCCTTCGCCGCTTCCACGGCGGCCTTCACGTCATCCTCGGTAAGCGCTTTGTCGAGGTTGGCGGTGAGGTCGGTAACCTGCTGTTGGGCTTCTGAGAGCTGGGTTT
>CAVKNR010000321.1:0-3293 GCA_963657575.1 Sodaliphilus sp. | reverse complement strand
CACCTGGTTCTTCACCTTCCCTGCCTGCGGACTCATCAGCTTTGTCATGGCCAAGTTGTTCATGATGTTCCTCTAGTCAAACCGAACGTCCATCCGGACTGCATTACCTCGCCCGCCCATCTTCACCTCGAAAGGACCACTCATGGCAAAGAAACCCGATTCGTTCTACTTTGACAACTACGTCGCCTGCGCCGACCTCGCCGTCCAGGCCGCAGAGCTGCTCACCAAGATTTTTGAGAACTTTGACCCCGCGCAGATCCACGACATGCTCGATAAGATGCATGCGATTGAGCATGCGGCAGACAAGAAGCACCACGAGCTCGAAGACGCCCTGCTCACCGCCTTTATCACCCCGCTCGAGCGCGAGGATCTGGATCTGATGAGCTGCTCACTCGACACCGTGCTCGACCGCATCGAGGGCGTCGTGCAGCGCGTCTACTTCACCAACATCCAGAGCATCCATCCCGACGCCATCGTCATCGCCCACAAGGTGACCGACGCTTGCCGCGCCATGAAGGACCTGATGGTCGAGTTGCCTAACTACCGCAAGTCCAAAACGCTGCGCGAGCTCGTCATCCAGATCAACACCATCGAGTCCGAGGCCGACGAGCTCTACATCAACGCCATGCGCAACCTGCACGTTAACGGCAAGGACCCGCTCGAGGTCATCGCCTGGCGTGACGTGTACGCCTTCCTGGAGTACTGCGCCGACTGCTGCGAGAATGTGGCCGATGTCGTGGATTCGATTGTCATGAAGAACAGTTAATTGGGGGTACGTGTCCCGGCGGTCGCGGGCCCGGCCACTCATAACCTTTTTCACTCCGGTTGCATGCAGAGTCGTTCAAAAGCGGTTAATTAGTGGTACGCGTCCCACCGGCGAAGGCCCGGCACCTATTTGCTTTCTCACTCCGGCTGCGTGGCAGAGTCGTTCGAAAGTAAATAGGTGTCGGGCCTTCGCCTTACGTATCACCATTGGGAACCTGGGCTAATAGGCGGAATGCATGGTGGCTTTGGTTGAAAGCGTCTTTGGCATCAGTCATGACTTTGGGCAGCGCTGAGCGTTTGGCTGAATGTTGCTCTGGGTACCCTTTGGTTGTCTTTTATTTCGTTATTAAATTGTTGGAGGGCTTGTATGTCTTATTTGGATCTGGCTCGGGGTCGGTATTCTTGTCGTGAATTTCAGGATCGTTCTGTTGAGCAGGCTGTGGTGGATGCCATTGTTGAGGCTGGGCGTATTGCTCCTTCTGCTTGCAATAATCATCCAACCCGTGTGATGGTGTTGGATACGCCTGAGCTTCTGGAGAAGGCAGCTGCTTGTCAGCCTCGGTTTGCTCGTGATGAGTCTATCTTTGGCGCTCCGCTTGTCTTCCTTATTTGCAGCGTTACCGGTGATGCTTGGGTGCGCCCGTATGACCAGATGAATTCTAGTGAAATCGACACCTCAATCGTGTGTGATCAGATGATGATGGAGGCCACCGAGCAGGGCCTGGGAACGTGCTGGGTATGCCATTTTAAGCCTGAGGTGGCGCAGGAGCAGTTCAATCTGCCCAAGGGCGTCTATCCCTATCACATGCTCGTCTGTGGATATCCTGCCGACCACATCGCCGATCCCGAGCATCGCGAGGCCCGTACCATTCCCCTCTCCGACTTCCTCCTCAAGTAGGTTTTGGGACATGCCTTAAAACCTACCCTTGACCGCTCACCCGTTCGCCGAGTTCTGCGCCATTATGTGCAGGGCTCGGTTTTTTATGTTACGCACTCCGGCACAGTCATAAAAAAGGACCCGCAAGCTGCGGGTCCTTTCTAGGCACTAAATTGTAGGCCGAATGTTAGTCCAGGTCGTCGGCAGCAAAGTTGTCGATCGGGGCGAAGGGATCGGCCACGGGGACAACCGGGTCAGCGACGGGCAGCGGCTCGGCGGGAACAGTCACTGCAGGAGAAGCGGCAGAACCGACCGGCGTGGAGGCCATCAGATCGGCCGGGAAGGAATTCTGGGCATCGTCCATGAAGTGCTGGATGAGCTTGAGATACTCTGCCTTGAACTCCTCACGGGAAGCCTTGAGACGATCGATCTCCTCGAGCTCGGCCTGCTTCTCGGTCAGAGCCTGGCGGATAACCTCGCGGGCCTTGGCGTCAGCCTCGTTGCGGATACGCTCAGCGTTCTCGTTGGCATCGTTGACGATGGTCTCAGCGGTCTGCTGGGCAGCGATCAGGGCAGCGGAAATCTGGCGCTCCTGAGCGGAGAAGTCAGGGGCGGGAGCAGCCACGGGGGCGGCAGGAACGGCCTGGGCGGTGGCATCCTGAGCTTGGGCAAGCTGAGCCTGCGCATCGGCAAGCTGCTGCTCGGTAGCAGTCAGGCGACCCTTAAGGTCGACGATCTTAGCGAGCATAGCGTCAACCTCGGAGGACAGCGTCTCCAAGAAGACGTCGACCTCAGCAGGATCGTAGCCACGCTTGGCCTCAGAGAAAGTCTGAGCCTGGATGTCTGCAGGGGTAATAGCCATAACAAGTCTCCTTTTTCATCGCCTCGGCGCTACACGCCCGACGTAAGTTACTAAGTCAGTTCTACACGAGTATACCTATAAGAAGCTGCAGAACCAGCCTCTGCACCAACTGCAACGCAATAATCGCAACGACCGGCGAAAAATCGATACCGCCCATCGGCGGGATGAAACGACGGAACAGGTTGAGCCACGGACCGCACACGCTATCAAGCACCGCGGCAATATCCTGAAGCAAACCACCCTGCTTCATGGGAATCCACGTCATAAAGCAGTAGACGACAATGAGCGTGGAATAGAAGTTGAACAGCGTGTTGACCAGCTGGACGATAGTGTAGATGTTGATGGGAATCTCCTCGTCTTGTCTTTACTTAAGGTAGCCGTCGGCACGAAGCTTCTTGAGATCGGAATCTTTGACCTCGCAACCGGCGGGCAGCACCATGAACACGCGGTCGCCCACCTCCTTGACCGTGGCACCCAGACCGCAGGCAAAGCCGTAAGAGAAGTCCAAGACGCGCTTGGCAACTTCGGTGCGTACGCCCACAAAAATCAGTGCGACAGGCTGCTTGGTGCGAACGCGGCGCACCACGGTCTCCACGTCGTCATAGCTCTCGGGGCGCAGGACATAGGCCGGCAGCTGCGGCGTGGCGTTGATGATATTGCTCGCATAGGCCGAGGCATCGCTCGGTGCAGGCGCGGGTGCAGCGGCGGCACGGGCGCGGGTATTCTCGGCGTAGCTCGACGGCGTGTCATAGGCACCAGGACGATAACCGCTCGCAACACTGTCCTGCG
>CAVKNR010000320.1:0-3412 GCA_963657575.1 Sodaliphilus sp. | reverse complement strand
TGCCGTCGTTCAGATTCGGGCGATGCTCGAGGGTGCGTCTGAGGACGAGACGATCGAGCGCTTGCGTTTGCAGGCCCGCAAGGGTTCCACGTTCGCATCGGGCAGAAAACGCCAGGGTGCACGGTTTAAGAAATAGCGAACAGGCCCCGAGTTCCCTGTGGAGCTCGGGGCCTATGTCTTTTGCGCGCTGGAATTCGTGCGTTAGAGGTCTGCGATCAGGGCTTCGGCACAACGAATGCCGTCGGTGGCCGCGCTCATGATGCCGCCGGCATATCCAGCTCCCTCACCACAAGGGTAGAGGCCCGGGGTCGACACGGCATGGCACGTTCGGTCTCGGGTGACAGTGACCGGTGAGCTCGAACGAGTCTCCACGCCGGTAAGAACGACATCGGGACGGTCGTAACCTCGTAGCTTTTTTCCGAGTAGGGGAAGTCCCAGGCGGAGCGACTCGACGATATGCTGCGGCAGGGCTTCGTCAATTGCCGTCCAGGTCACACCGAGCGGATAGGTGGGCTTTACCTTTCCGGGCGCCTTGCTGGCGCGTTCTGCGAGGAAATCTCCGACGAGTTGTGCCGGTGCGTTCCAGTTGGAACCGCCCAGGCGATAGGCGGCCGCCTCGCAGGCACGTTGGAGCTCGATGCCGGCGAGCGGGTCATCGTTGGGAAGGTCCTCAGGCGTGACGTTAACGAGCAGGGCGGCGTTTGCGTTGCGTCCGTCGCGGGCATTGAGGCTGGCGCCGTTGACGCACAGGTGGCCCTGCTCGGAAGAGGCGGCGACAACCTGCCCGCCGGGGCACATGCAAAACGAGAACACGCTGCGGCCGTTGGGAAGATGGGCGACGAGCTTGTAGGGGGCTGCTCCGAGGGCAGGATGTCCCGCCAAGGCTCCATATTGGGCTCGGTCGATGTCGCGCTGCGGATGCTCGATGCGAACGCCCATGGCAAAGGTCTTTTGTGCGAGGGCCACGTTGTGGTCCTTAAGGAGCTCAAAAATATCGCGAGCAGAATGCCCGCAGGCGAGGATGAGGTGCTTTGTCTCGATTGGCTCGTAAGCGGCGTCTTGGGACGATTGGACATCAATACCGGTGATGGCGCCAGACGCGTCGATGTGAATGTCGACGAGCTTTGTTCGATAACGGACGATACCTCCGAGCTGCTCGATGCGCTGGGATATAGCGGTGACAACCGTGGGAAGGATGTCGGAGCCAATGTGCGGCTTGGCATCCCACAGAATATCGCGGGGCGCACCCGCCTCGACGAAGGTTTCGAGGATAAGGCGATGGGCGGGATTTTTTGTTCCCGTATTGAGCTTGCCGTCCGAGAAGGTCCCCGCGCCGCCCAGACCAAACTGGATATTACTCTCGGGGTCGAGGATGCGCTCCTTTAGAAAGAGGTCGATCGCATGCGAGCGGCGAAATGCCGGGTCGCCGCGCTCGATGAGCAAGGGCTTAAGACCTGCTTTGGCGAGCGTTAGCGCGGCGAAAAGGCCAGCGCATCCGGCGCCGACAACGACAGGGCGTTCTTGAGGTGCGTCGGAGACGGGGGTGGGGAATGAAGACCCATCGTCTTTTATCGCGCGTACGCGCGAGCGGTCACGCTCGGAAACGCTGTCGACCGCTTCTCGCTCGAGGTGGGGACTGGTCAGCTCAACACGAAAGCTCAGGATAAAATGGACGTCTCGTTTTTTGCGAGCGTCGATTGACTTGCGGTGGAGCTCGATGGACTTGATCTCGGAGTCTTTGCAACGTAGGACGCGCTTGGCGACTCGCTTGCCAACAATGAGGCAGGCATTTTCATCGCCGGCTTCATCGAGCGACGCGTTGACTTGGGTGATTTCAATCATCGAGGTCTCCTTAGAGGCAAGAAAGAGGCCGTCCGGTATCCCAGACGGCCCGAATGCGTTTTTGATTATAGACTGCGCGGCTACAGGCTGCTTGCAGCGCGAATGCCCGAGAGCCATGCCCACGCAAGGTTAAAGCCTCCGCAATCGGCGTCGATGTCGAGCGCTTCGCCGCAGACGTAAAGCGGGGTGTCGACAACGCTGCGCGCGCGTAGACTGGGTGTTGAGATGCTCTCGACAGATACGCCACCACGCGTGACCTGCGCCGAGCGCTCCTCGGCGGTTCCTTCGACGAGCAACTTAAAATGCTTGAGGATCGAGACCAGGTGGATGACATCGTTGGAGCCTGGATGGCACTGCTCGAACGCTGTGCAGACGACGCGGGAGAGTTGCGGGGCGAGCATGCCGTCGAGCCAACGGGGATCGCGGGGCGAAAAGCCGCCGAGCAGCTTAACGCGCCGGTTAAGCATATCGAGCAACTCGTCTTTAGAGAGGTCGGGGAAAACGTCGAGCAGGATCGTATCGCCGCGCTGGATACGACGGGAGAGGTTGAAGACAGCGACGCCCGAGATACCGAAGGTTCGAAACAGGACTTCACCGTCTTCGTGCCAGAGCTCATTATGATTGCGGGCGAGCGTCAAGCGGGCGCGGACGCGCAGGCCGTCCAACGTCTTGAGTGCCGCCCGATCGCCGACGACCGTTGCCGATACGGGGCAGAGGATGGGGCGCAGCGAAGTGAGGGGGAGGCTAAACGTATCGGCGATACCGGTGGGGTTGCCACCCGTGGCGATAATTACGGCATGTGCCTCCAGGGCCTCGTTCTTGCGAGGGACATCGGCGAGCGCTTTCCGAAGCGAGCGGAGCTCCGATTTTCGGTCGTCGTGCTTTTTTGCCTTGAGCGCCCGCGCTGGACGGTCTATTTGGAGTGTCCAGCCTTCGGAAGCTTTGTGCGCCGAGGCAACGTTGGCTCCGCAGATTAAGGTAATACCTAGGCGGTCGCAAACGTTGAGAAGCGCGTCGCGCACCGATTCGGCGCGAAGGGAGCGCGGGTATAGCCGGCCTTCCTCGGAGGTTGTCATGATGCCCAGCGAGGAGAAGAAACCCATAAGCTCTTGTTCGGGTTGGGGGCCCATGACAGATTCGACGAATGCGGGGTGGTTATACCGCTGAGGATCAATCGATTCGTTGGAGAGGTTGCAGCGGCCGTTACCGGTCGCAAGGAGCTTTAGGCCGCAGGCGACATCGCGCTCAACGATGCAGACGCTTTTGCCAGCACGTGCGGCCGTAATGGCGGCGGCGAGGCCTGAAGCCCCGCCGCCGATTACCAGGACGTCATAGAAGGCGCTCGTGTTCACTTAGGCCTCGTCGGTCTCGTGCGGGGTAATAGCCTCGACGGCAGAGACTGCCTTGGGCAACATGCCATCGGGCAGCGCGGTCTCAACCTCGCCCTTATCGCAGGCCTCGGCGAGTGCCGGATTAATGGGAAGCGTGCCCAAGATGTCGAGGTTATAGCGCTCTGCGACCTCGGGGAGCTTGCTCTTGCCAAAGACCTCGATCTTCTTGCCGCAATCGG
>CAVKNR010000319.1:0-3474 GCA_963657575.1 Sodaliphilus sp. | reverse complement strand
TCTGCCTGATTATGTGCGCGACCGATGCTGCAAGCGACGGCGACAAGCAGGAGGCGACGCGCCTGACGGTGCGTGCTCGCGACTTGGTGGGCGAGGAGGCCTGCGCGGCGATTATCAAACTGGTGCGCGAGAGCGATGCCGAGCTCAATGCCGAGCGCAAGGCAAAGCGTGAGGCTGCGGGCTCAAACGCCGATGGAGCCAAGGAGGCCGGCGATGCCCAGTAAGCGCGAGCGCAAACTCATTTCCAAGAATCGCTCGGCACATCACGAGTACTTTATCGATGAGACGTTTGAGTGCGGTATTGAGCTGAGCGGCACCGAGGTCAAGTCGATTCGCGAGCGCGCCTGTCAGATCACTGACACTTTTGCGCTGATTCGTGGCGGCGAGTGCTGGCTCGTCGGACTGCATATCCACCCTTATAGCCATGGTGGCGTGTGGAATCGCGATCCCGATCGTCGGCGTCGTCTGCTGCTGCACCGCAAGGAGATCGACTTTCTTGACGGCAAACTTCGCAACCGTGGTTATGCGCTGGTTCCGTTGGAGCTCTACTTTAATACCGACGGCCGCGTAAAGCTGCTGCTGGGTCTGGGTCGCGGCAAGAAGCTCTACGACAAGCGCGAGGACATGGCCAAGCGTGATGTCCAACGCGAGATCGACCGCGCCCTTAAGGAACGCAACCGCTAGGCACTCTGTATAAGTTGCGGTGGAATACGGACTGTTTTGCCTGTTTGAGGGGCTATTCAGTCCCTATTTCACCGCAACTGCGGGCGTCTCATCTTTCTTACTGTTCTGACACATATGTCTCAAAGGCGGCGTCCGTTATGGGTGCCGCCTTTTTTGTGGGTACATACATCCATGAGGTTCCAACCCGAGCTAGGGGAGTGATCGTTATGGACAAAACTGCGTTCTTTACCATGCCGAGCGGTCTGTACGTGGTGAGCGCTGCGGCAGATGGGCTGCGCGCCGGCTGCGTCATCAACACTGCGGTGCAGGTGACGTCCATGCCGCCGCGTATTTCGGTTGCCGTGAACAAGGACAATGTCACCTCGGGCGTCATCGCATCGGCCAAAGCGTTCGCGCTGACCGTGATCGATCAGACGGCCGACATGCTCTACATCGGTAACTTTGGGTTCCGCACCAGCAGCGATTATGACAAGTTTGCCAAATACGAGACCCGCGAGACGGCTCTGGGCATGCCCTATGTGCCCGAGCATGCGGCGGCCCTGTTTAGCTGCCGTTTGATCGACACTGTGGATGTGGGCACGCATCTGCTGTTTATTGGCGAGGTCGAGGATGCCGAGCGCCTGAGCGACGAGACGCCGCTGACGTACGACTACTATCACAAGGTGCTAAAGGGCAAGACGCCGCCCAAAGCCTCGTCGTATCAAGGCTAGAAATGTTCTAAAAATACTTGCATTATGTTATTGAGAATATATACTAATAAGTAAGTACACCAACAGTCACGTTCGAGAGGAGAACATCATGGCTGAGGAAAAGAAGACGTATAAGTTTGTGTGCACCGTTTGCGGTTACGAGGTTGAGGTCGACACGCCCGAGCTGCCCGAGGATTACGTGTGCCCGGTGTGCGGCGTCGGTCCCGATCAGTTTGAGCTCGTCGAGGAGTAACTCGCAGGCACACGGCGAAAGCCGAACATAGCTCTGTCCAAGGGTCCCGGTCGAATTCTCGGCCGGGACCCTTTTGATTTATCTGACGGTTTAAAACGGTCTCACGTGTTACAGATTAAGACGTTATATCTGGACAGCCACGCCATCCCAATTACATTCCCGTTAGCAGCACGATGTCGAGAATCGTCACGATGGCACCGATCCCTACGAGCAGCGCGTTGAGCGGGCGCGAGTTGACGTATTTGCCCATGACACGGCGTGAGCTGGTGAGCCGTATGAGCACAAAGACCGTAATCGGCAACTGAAGCGACAGCAGCGCCTGACTCCAGATGAGACCCTCAAAAGGATTTGGGACGACCAAGCACGCCGCCACTGCGCCGACGAAACAAGCCGCCACCCCGATCGAGGAATGTCGGTCGTGGATGTCGTATTCCTCGTCGAACATGCCTGCGGTGATGGTGCCCGCCGCTATGCCCGCCGTCACACTACTCGATATACCCGCAAACAGCAGTGCCACCGCAAAGATGGCCGAGCTTGCCGGGCCCAGAATGGGGGAGAGCGTGGCCGCTGCGACGGCGAGGTCGTCTACGACAATGCCGTGCGCAAAGAAGGTCGTTGCGGCCAGGATGACCATGGCCGAGTTGATTGCCCAGCCCACGCCCATCGAAAAGAGCGTGTCGAAGAGCTCATAGCGCAGACGCTCTTCGATAACCTGCTCGCCTTGGCCTTCGAAGTGCATGGATTGGATGACCTCGGAGTGTAGAAAGAGGTTGTGGGGCATAACGACCGCACCCAGGACACTCACGATAATCGCGGCAGAGCCAGTGGGCATACTGGGCGTGATCCAGCTTGCGGCGGCTTGCGGCCAGTCGACCTTGACTAGTGCAAGCTCGGCTAAAAACGAAAGTCCTACCACGCCTACGAAGGCGATGATCCATCGCTCGGCGCGTTTGTAGGAGCTTGTCATGAGCATGGCAATCGATGCCGCCGCCACGATGATGCAGCCGGCGCGTACGGGCAGGCCAAAGAGCATTTGAAGCGCGATCGCACCGCCCAGGACTTCGGCCATGGCGGTGGCGACCGTGGCTAGATACGCGCTGCCGAGTATCGCACGCCCGACGAGGCGGGGCAGGTGGCGCGTCGTGGCCTCGGCAAGACACATGCCCGTGGCGATGCCCAAGTGCGCCGCGTTGTGCTGCAGCACGATGAGCATGATCGTGGACAGCGTGACGATCCACAGCAGCGCGTAGCCAAACTGCGAGCCCGCGGCCATATTGGAGGCCCAGTTGCCCGGGTCGATAAAGCCGACGGTGACGAGCAACCCGGGGCCGATATGCCGCGCAATGTCTAGGCCTCCGTGACCACCGGTGCGCCGGGAACCAAAGTGTTGTTTGAGATGGTTGAGCATGGTGCACTCCTGCGTGCCGTTTGTTTGACGCCGTAAAGGGTACCCGTTTTAGGCTTAAAGGTTAACCTAGACTAACAAAATTGTTGTATTTGAATAGGATGGGGAAAGGAGTTGCCGAAATGTCTTGATCTGTAACAACTAGGGATGGAAATTGGACCTAGGTGTTACAGATCGAGACAGGAAGAAATGGTCCTATGGAAAATCTCGATCTGTAACAGTTAGCTGCAAAAACCGGCCCTTCGTGTTACAGATCGAGACAAACCAAAACTGTCCTGCAGATAATCTCAATCTGTAACAGTTAGTCGTCGAAATTGGGTCTTACTGTTACAGATTGAGATGTTTGAAGCGGTGAGTTTACAGGTCGAACTTGGGCCCTTGTTGCCGTCCTTGAGGTCGGCGGTGTCCACTCGTAGGGCGTGCGTTACGCGATTGTTTCGAAA
>CAVKNR010000318.1:0-3763 GCA_963657575.1 Sodaliphilus sp. | reverse complement strand
GGGATACAGAATCCCCGAGGTCTGCCAGGGGAGTCAGTTTGGGGATGAGAAGCTTAGGCTGACCCGTCGTCAGTCCGTCGAATGTCACCGAGCAGATCGGGACCGTCACGTCAGCGTCACCGTCCAGGATAGAGCCTTTCGGCACCGACGGCGCGGCGGCGCTCGAGCCGGGGGTTCCCTGGAGAACCTTCCACTCGACCGTCTCGACAAGGGTCGGGCTGGACCCGCTCACATCGCGGGTGTAATGGACACAAATGTAGTCCATGCGCTTCTTGCCTTGCGAGCCGCTCGCCACCTTGACGTCCTCGGGCGAGGTGACGCCGATATGGCGACCCTGCACGATCATGTCGCCGGTCGCGATACGGACGGTGTTCGCGTCGACGAGAGATGGGGCCAGTTTGCCGCCCGTCTGCAGCACATAGCTGCCAGTGCCGACTTCGCCCGCAATGCGGCGGCCGTCATCGGCCGAGCTGACGTGTGGCACGCCCGCTTTACCGGTCACTATCTCCATTTAAGCCGTCCTTTCCCATATAAAGCCGTTCTGGCTGTCCCGCATGACCCACGTTCCCCCATAGGTGGCACCTGGGTTTTTGCCCTTGCTTTCCATATAGAGGGAGCCCACAGGGTGTGCAGCGAGGAACGTCTGGGCGGTCGAGGCTGCAGGACCCTGTGGCCCCGTCTCCCCGGCAGGCCCCTTTATGTTGCCCAACTTGATCCAGGCCATTTCGCCGTCACCCGCTAGGCCTTGTAGGTGTACAGGTTGCCCGTGCTCGCGTCGATGTAGACCGAACCGACCACGGCAGTACCTGTCGGTGCGCCAGTCCCAGCGGTCACTGAGGTGCCGTCGGCGCCCTTGGGCCCGATCGGGCCAGTCGGCCCGATCGGGCCGGTCTCCCCTCGCGGCCCCTGGGCCCCTTGCGCTCCCCTGGCACCGGTATCGCCCTTATCGCCTTTGGGACCCTTCAGCGATCCGATGTTAGTCCATGCCATGATGAGCTCCTTTCGCTAGGCCGTCTGGCTGTACTGGTAGACCTTGAAGCCGTCGGCGGTGTCGATGTAGACCGCGCCCTCCTGCGAGGCGGACGTAGGAGCACCCTGGCCGAAGGTAATGCCGGGACCAGCCGGGCCCTGCGCGCCCGTGGCGCCCTTCTCGCCCCTGTCCCCCGTGGCGCCCTTCTCGCCCCTGTCTCCCTTAGGGCCCTTCATCTCGCCGAGGTCTGTCCACTGGGCGTCGCCGGACATCGACGTCTTGACCCACATGTGGCCGTTATCGCTCGTGACGTAGGTGTCGCCGACCGCCGCATCTACAGGCAGGGCGTTCTTGTTGGCGACGGCGCCCTTGACGGTGATGGACGTGCCGTCGGCGCCCTTCTCGCCTGCGTCGCCCTTGGGGCCCTGCGGGCCCTTGACGCTTACGCCCTCGACGGCTTCGCCGACGTGCGCGGTGCTGCCCGCCGAGTCCACGGACGCGATGGCGTACACGTCGCCGTTGGCGTCGATGACCACGTCGCCGACCTGTACGCCATCGGCAGGCTTGAGCGCGGAGAAGGCAACGTCGCTGTTGCTCTTCACGTCGATGTTCGCAACCCTGACGCTGCCGCCCTTGGCGCCCGTCGCGCCGGTCGCGCCCCTCGGCCCCTGCGGGCCCATGAGCGTGCCGACCTGGTTCCATGCGTTAGCCATTTGTATCTCCAATCTCGCCGTAGCGATAATAGGTGCCGGTCTCACTGTCGAGGTAGAGGTCCCCGACGCGGCCACCTATGGCGGGGGTGCCGCCCCCGACATACCACTTCGTGCCGGGCTCGCCTGCGGACTTCAGTTGCTCTCGAACCCAATCTTCGACATCAGCCCAGGTCTTGACCTCGTCATCGGTGTAGATGTAGCCGTCCGGCTTGGCCCTCGGGCGCACCTTGAGCACGGCGCGCGCGTGCGTGTCGCGCCCATCGCTCGCCCAAACAGCCATGTCAACACCCGCAGTAAGCAGGAGCGAGGGCACCACGGCCTCGCCGCCCACGACCGGGACGACCAATGCGCGCTCCGATCCGGCGACGGCGAAATGTGCCTCCGTCACCCCCTGCAACGCGATGTGAACGCGCCGACCCGTATCCCATTGGTATAGGGGCGGGCCGATGAGCTCTATCTGCTTCATAGCAGTCTCCTATCTCCCCACCGCACCAGGCGATGCGCCATACGTGGCGCTGTAGCCCGACCCCGCGGCCTTTACGATCTTGCTGCTGATCTCGACCGAGACCGTCACGTTTGGCGAATAGTGCCTGGCCTCAACGATATCGCCGAGGCCGAACTCGACGCCCTCGTTGACCGTCACGGTCACGCTGCCCTCGGACTGCTTGTCCTCGAGTCGGCTGGATGCCTGGTCGCGGAGATCGTCGCCCTCGGTGTTGTTGGCGTCGTAGTACTCCTCGAGCTCGAAGACGCCGGTCATCGCCTTCACGGTGCCCACGCTGCCTTCCCGGTCGGCGTAGACGTCCACGACATCTCTGGCCGCAAGTTCGCCCTTGCCGGCAGCCTTGAGGTGATTGGTGACGAGCAGGTCGCTCTTGAGGTCGAAGTTTACGAGATCGGAGTCGACCCTGCCGCGCCAGTCTGTCACCTTCACCGCCTGGAGCCTGCACGATCCGCCCACCCACCTCGCATCGAGGCGAAGGCCTGCGGAGCGCATCGCCAGCCTAAGGTTGGTCCAGGCGTCGGGCACGTCCCTGCTGCATCGGTAGCTTACGCTCACCCCGGCGTCGGCATCGGGAACCGTGAAGAGGGAGCCGATGTCGAGCCGTTTAACCGCGGACCGCAGCACAGCGTTTGCGTCCCCAGAGAGGACAAGGTAGTCCTGGCCCGGATCGGGCCACAGAAGGCGCTTCTCGAGCACTCCAGTCCAGGTCGACCCTGTCCAATGCAGCTCGGACGACGTGCGGCCCGTCTTGAGCTCAAATCCCTCGACGCGCCCGCCGATCTCCAGGCCGTCGGCGAAGAAACGCCAGGCGGCGCCGGGCAGCGGCACCGAGGGGTCGCGAACCACGAGGTCGAAGGTGTTATCGACGCCGTCGCCCCAGCCAGAATCCATGTCGAGCTCGAAGTCCGAGATCGGAAAGAGGGTTTTGCCGGAGCTGTCCGCGACTATGAGCTCCAAGGCGGCTCCCCCTCCTCGAGATAATGGGTCATGGTGAAGCCGAACGAGCCGTCCCACGAGACAGAGGACGTGCCGGGCCGAAGCTGCTCGAAGCAGTAGGAACCGCTTCCGGCGCCCTCTCCGCGCATTCCGTCGGCGAAGCGGTCCTCGGTCTCACCGTACATGCCGACGAGCTTGATCGTCTTGGGGAAGCTCGAGCCGTCGATGACGAGCCTGGACCCGCCCGGCACCTCCACGTCGGCGGAGTACACGTTGATGAAGTCCCCCTGCGTCACGGTGATGCACGGGGACGACGCGGGACCGAAGATCGTGAGCTTAAGGTCGGCGGGCACCAACCCGTCGACGGTGACCGACCGGCTTGCGGCCGAGCCGCCGTAGTCGAACTCGAAGTCATGGGGGAAGTCCAGGCCGGTCTGGTCCTCGTCCTCCCGGGCGTAGAACTCCTGGACGACCTCGCGGCGCCACGAGCCGTCGAGCAGCAGCACGGTAAGCGTGGCGGCGATGCCCCGCCTGCCGTAGACCTGAGAGGTCTCTGACTTGGCTATGTAGGCTCGCTGGTACCACTCGCCGTCGACGACGATGCGGCCCGGCTCGCCGAGGGACATATCCCTATCGGCG
>CAVKNR010000317.1:0-3767 GCA_963657575.1 Sodaliphilus sp. | reverse complement strand
GCGGCTTCCTGATTCATCTCAATCTGTAACAGTAAGAACGGTTTTCCTCCCCTACGTGTTACAGATCGAGACATTTCATAGTTGTCCCGATCAGGAGCTCACGGCGTCTCGTCCATCTCCTACGCCGACTACGTCATCGCCATGGTCGACGAGGCCGAGCGCACGGGCTCCGATGCCCACGTGGGCGAGGGTCTCTATCGGCTCTATCGCTCGCTCGTGAACGTGCGCCCGCCTACGGAAATCTCCGATGAGTACCTGCGCATCGAGGACGCTTACTTGCAGGGACGCCTGCAGGAGCGCGGAATCGCCGAGGCACGTAAAGCGGAATCCGTAGGCGGACTCTTGCTGTGGCGCGGGGATATCACGCGGCTTCGCACGGACGCCATCGTGAACGTTGCCAACTCTCAGAGGCTAGGATGTGATCCTGCCGATTTTTGGGTAACCACCCACTCGGCGTAGTCGTTATAAATGTACTTGTGCTCCCAGATGCCATCAGCTGAGCCTGTGCACTCGTCAATCTGGCAGTCGTGGTAGAGGTCGTCCGCGAAGCCCTCAATTACGTCCAACAACTCGAGGCGCTCGGTGTACTTCGCAGGGATTCCGCTAAAGCCCAGTCTCGCCCCGAGAATGTTGCCGCACACCGCGCCGGTGGAGTCCGAGTCACCGTTGTGGTTCACGGCAGCAACGATCCCCGCCTCGAAGTCGTGCTCGTGTCGCAGTGCACAGAATACGGCTATGGCCAGCGTCTCCTCGGCTACCCATCCCTCGCCGAGCTCGTGGATGCAGTCAAGGTCGACCTTGGAGGAGTTGGCGAGACGCAGCGCGTGCATAAGAAGGCCTTGCAGTTCCTTCACATGTTTAGCATTCGGATAGGCTTCGGGAAGCGCGCCCAACGCACCCATGACAGCTTCGCGCACGCTGCAACCTGGCTTGTGCGTCAGCATGCTCACAATCACCGCGAGCGCTCCGGCGGGCAGCCAGCCCAACGCGTGGCCGTGCGTGAGGGCAGCACACTCCGCGCCAAGCCGGAGGGCGTCGGCATAGCCGCTGCAGTGGGTGCCATCTTCAGGGTCAAGGTAGAGCCCTGCCGGAGCCACGCGCATCACGCCGCCACAGCCCTTGCTGCTGTTGACGGGGCGCTCGGTCGTCCCCTCGCACCCCTCCGCGCAGGCGGAGAGGCACGTGTTCCCCGGCGCGCGCTGCTCGAAGAACTCGGGCACGCCGACGAGCCACGAGTAGTGGTAGACGCTACTCCGCCCTTCGTCGAGCGGATACCTCTCGGTCCGCGTGCGGTACCAGTCTCCGTAGCAGTAGCCGACATAACTTTCATACGGCCCCATAATGCCGCGCGTCATCCCACGCGTGGTACCTAAGAGCAGGCCGTTTGCTGTGAAGAGAGTCATCTGCGTATCGTCGGAGAAGTGCGCCACGCCTTTGGCATCGAGTTCGTACTCGGTTATGCCACGCTCACCATAGCGGGAGAAGATGTGCTCCTCGCCCCAGAATTCCACGGCGTATCCAAGCGCGTCGCCTGCGGCCCCGCCCACGAGGCAGCCCCGGTATTTGTCGAGATCTTTCATGAAGCTCCCTTATGCCTAATCGTTTACAACAAAGGCCATCAAATCCTCGGGTGTCTCGAACACATGGTATCCGAGCTTGGTCACGAAAGAGCGCTCCTCGGGCTCGCTATCGACCATGAGGGCGACCGGTTCGCCGAGGCCGGTCTGCAAGCCGTCCGGCCATGCAAGGTCAACGATCACGGTCTTAGACGTGCCGCTCACTCCGAAGTTCGCCGCCCCGTGCCCGTAACCCCTCTCCGTCAACCAGCCCGAGAGCCCGGAGAGGGCCTCGTCATCGTGGTCGAGGACGCTCGCGGCCCCCGGCTGTTTGAAGGCGGTGGGCAGCTCACCCAGGTCTTTTCCTCTGTAGAGGGCAGATAGGATCGCGTTGGCCTTCTCGGAGAGAAGCTCGCGCCTCCGGGCGAGGAAGGCCTCGTAGTTCTCGATTTCCCAGAGGGAAGGGTCGTCGGTCGGCACGGCGTGAGATTCGACCGCTCCGGGGTTTGCGGCGACGTAACCCGGCAGGTAGTCTGAGGGGAGCTTGTCCGAGATCTCCAGGTTTGTCTCCTTGGTTAAGAAGGCGTAGTTGGCGAGCTGGTTCACCATCGACTTGTTGCGGTCGGCGGCGTAGAGCACCTTCTTGGGGAAGATGTGGTGCACGTCGAGCGACGAGTTCTTGCCGAGAAGGTGAGAGTTGAGCTCGATTCCGTTGCCCCAGTCGCGAGCATGCCCCATGCGGGCGAGAAGGTACATGAGCGGGTAGAGGCGCGCTCCCGTGCTCCATCCCCAGAAGTCATCGGGGTGAAGGCTTAGGTCGGGCCTGTTGGTCTTTATGAGCCTGAGCAGTCCGTCGATCCCCTCGCCACCCTTGACAGCGTTTATATCCTGGGCAAGCACACTCTCGGTGGAGCCTGCGTAGCGCCCCCAGAGGAAGACGTGGACATGCCAGTAGAGTAGGCGGTCCCACTCGGCTGAGGTAAGCTTGCCTCCCTTCTGGTCTATGACCGCAATCATCGTGGCGATGGAAAAGGGGCTGCCGAGGACGCGGGTATGGTCGAGTCCAAGTCTGCCCGCGATATGGTCGAGGCAGGTGCCCACGAGTTGGACGGTCTCCTTGAGTCCCTTTTGAATCTCCGACACGGAGAAGCCATCGAGAGCGGAGAAGTACGCCGACTTCGCGAGGTGAACAGTCAGGCAGCGCAGCAGCCAGTCGCGTGTGAAGTCGTATCCCTTGGCCGAGAAGCCATCGAGAGCCTTTTGCATCTCATCGCGCATGGCGGGCCATTCCGCGCAAATCTTGGCGAGCGTGAGGTCGCCCTTGCTAAGCTTCGTGCCGCCCGAGTTCACGCTGTTGAAGATATCCACGACTACGTCGATGGTTTTGTCAGGGCCGGTCACGGTCTGGGAGAGCATCTCAGTCTGCTTGATCTGCTCTATGCGGTTGAGTCGCGTGAGGGACAACGTGAAGGTCGGGTCGTCAAGGCCGGCGGCCTGTTTGATGTTGACGGCTTCCGTTACGGCTCCGGATTGGTAGACCTCGGTTACCGAGACCCACATGGGGTCGCCCTTCATCTTGGGGGCACGGAACTCGAATACCTCATCCTTGATGTTGAACATGAGATCGGCGAATGCGCGCTTGTCGCCCTCAAAGAAGGGTGGTTCCTTGCCACGCATGATGCCGTAGAGCGACGTCATGCGCTGCTGGCCGTCGAGAATGAGGTTGACGACACCTTGCCCGATGACCTTCTCGCCTTTGATGTCCGCGTCTTCCACGGGAGTTTGCCACAAGAGCATCGTGCCTACCGGATAGCCCTTGTACAGTGACGTCATGAGTTTGCGCACCTGCGCGCGGTTCCATACGTAGCCGCGCTGGAACTGCGGCATCGCGTAGTCACCCGAGTCGATGCGGTTGAGGATGTCGGCTATGGTGCTCATTGTCGATGCCTTTCAGGTTCGATCGCCTCGAGGTCTCAACAAACATGACAGAGGCGAATTGCGCAACAATAGCTCTATTTTACTCTTCACTGCCAAGCTCCATTGGAGCGCTGGATGCGGATTCGGGAGGGTTCTTCGGCACCCGCGTATGATTAGATGACGGTGAGAATTGTGTCGTTCCAACTGTGGATGCAAGGCGTGCACCTGTGTCCCGATCATCATTGTCTCAATCTGTAACATCTAGACCGATATTTCCCTTCTAACTGTTACAGA
>CAVKNR010000316.1:0-4079 GCA_963657575.1 Sodaliphilus sp. | reverse complement strand
AACTGTAACGAACAAGCGTGTCGCTGTATTTATTCCAGTAGTTCACTTGATCGGTAGACAAGTGGGCTGTCGCGACGAAACGCCAACCAGGATGGGCTCTATGTGAGGCCGCCGCAGAGGTAATGGCGGGGAAGTGCGGCAAACGCTCTGAGAGCTGCTGTATGACCTATATTTCCTCAACCCGACAACCCGCGCCACGAACCTCAAACAGTTCGTTCGGTTGCCAAAAGAAAGGCCCGCGCAGGGTTGCGCGGGTCTTTCAGTAGATGTAGATGAGACTAGAAGCACCAAGCGGGGCAGACGTAATTCGAGAAGCTTGCGCCGTGATAGCCCGCCGGCTCACCTCTGCCGTTGATAATGAGGACGCCCCCAGAGTCGTTCGGACGCACCGAGCGCTCCCACCAAAGCCAGCCAAACTTCAGGCAATCGTTGCCTCCGTAATTATTAGTCACCTTGCCCTTGAAGGCCTCGTACTGAGTGCCTTCCTTGCCAATCCAAGGGTATTCAGACCAAGCGTACCACGGTGTCTCGACGATCTCGGAGTAGCTGAGCAGGAACAGCTTGTCTGAGGTAGCCGTCACGGCGGCATTCTTGTTCGCGCTACCGCCACCGACGTTGTTCGTGAGCTTCTTGACCGATTTCACCTTGGACTGGAAATCGCTGGGCATCAGGTTCCAGATCTCGCCGGAGTTCATCTTCGTGCGGAGCTCCGACTTCTCCCATCCGCCGGCATTGGTATTCGTGGCGTTCATGCGGGAAGAGATAGTCGTCGAGGTGGTGAGGAACGTCAGTCCCGCCTTGCCCGAGCCGTCGGCCAAATCGTCGTGGTTGATGCCGATGATGCGGTAGGTCAGCGTCTTGCCATCCGTCAGCTTCATCGAGAACTTGGTGCCTGCGTCCATGGCGGCCTTCGCCTTGGCGTAGGCGGGCGACGCCTCGCCCTTCGCGGCGATATCCTCGGCCACGGCCTCCTGCTCGCCGAGCGTCCAGTCCTTGGCATCCTTGGCGATAGCCGCCTGGACGGTCGAGGAACCGGCCCCAGTGGAACCGCTGCCGGATGCTCCGCCGCCCTCGGTGCCACCATTGGTCCCGCTATTCACCGTGTTGCCTACCAGGTTGAACTGGTTTCGGATGGCTCCCGCCACGCCGGGTCCCGCGAAAACGATCAACAGGCCGATGACCGCGATGATCAGGACGTACTCGATGATAGATTGGCCTCGGAGGCGGGTATTCCTAGGAGATACCCCCCCCCGAAGGTTCTGCGCCGCTGCATACATATGCGACACTCCCTTCGTATGGGGATTGATATTGCATGCAGGAGCGTACGTTAGAGCGAACCGATCAGCCCGTAACGTGCCGCAGCGGCAACGATAAAGGCAGGGGAGAGAGCCATGCGCTCTCAGCGCGGCTATGTCACCCGCTTCGAACACCGTCCGTATTCCTTATCGATACAGCCGCTTCGCGTCCTTAGAAAGACGATTGAAAGCGACAGAAAAGCCTTTAGAACCGGGGCAGACAATGCGCGTGGATAATCACTCGGCCTCCGCCGCCATGCGCGCGACCTCTTCCATCGGGTAGCGGGTGCCGCCATCCCCATCCAAGGCCTCGCTGTAGGCCTCGATGTCCGCCATGTCCTCAGCCTTCTCGAGCGCGACTCTTCTCACGAACTCGGAAAAGAACATGCCAATGGCATCCGCACGTCCCTGAATCAAGGCCCTTTCGCTCTCATCGAACTTGATCTCGCACATCGCCATGGTAGCTCCCGTCAACTCCGTCATCGAGGTGAGTCCATTATCCACCCATCGCATACGCCCCGAACTCGAAACACCAAGCAGGATGGGCTCTATACGAGGACGCAGCAGAGGTAATGGCGGTGGAGTGCGGCAAGCGCTCTGAGAGCCGCTGTATGACCCCATTTTCCCTCAACCGGATAACCTGCGCCACGAGCCTCAGACCGTTCGTACGCTTGCCAAAAGAAAAGCCCGCACAGGCTGTGCGGGCTTTCGGTATGTGCACACAGAACTAGAAGCACCAAGTGGGGAAGACGTAGTAGGTGTGCGTCGCGCCGCCGTCATAGTCGCACTTCCCACCGCTGAAATCAACATAATAGAAGCCAGTTGATCTGTTCGGGCACACGGACCGAGTCCAGTGAGTATAGCCCGAGGCGAAATTGTCCGAGCCCCAGGACTTGGATTTGTAGAACTCGTACTGAGCACCGTCCCCGTCGAGATCACCAAAAACCTCGGTCGAGCTGAGCAGGAAGACCTTGTCGGTCGTGGCCGAGGGCGTGCCGGCACTGCCGCCGCCCTTGTTATCGGTCATCTTCGTGACGGTCTTCACCTTGGACTGGAGCTCGGAGGGCAGGAGCGACCAGAGGTCGCCGGTGTTGAGACGCCCGCGAAGTTCGGACTTCTCCCAACCGCCGGCGTTGGTGTCCGTGGCGTTCATTCTATGGTAAGCCAAGGCCTTGTTGGCCGCCTCGAACGTGAGTCCCGCCTTGCCGGTGCCGTCCGCGAGGTTGTCGTGGTTGATGCCGACGATGCGGTAAGCCATCGTCTTGCCGTTCGTCAGCTTGACCGACCAGGTCGCCCCCATATCCATTGCTACCTTGACCTTCGCATAGGCGATAGAGGATGTACCGTTCTTGGCGATGTCCTCGGCTATAGCCTTCTGCTCATCGAGCGTCCAGTCCTGAAAGTTCTTGGCGATAGCCGCCTGGACGGTCGCGGAATCGGAGCCTGCGGAGCCGCCGCCGGACGCCCCTCCCTCGACGCCGCCGGTCGTCCCATTGTTCACCGTGTTGCCGACCAGGTTGAACTGGTTTCGGATGGCACCGGCCACGCCGGGTCCCACGAACACGATCACCAGGCCGATGACCGCGATGATCAGGACGTACTCGATGATTGACTGCCCTCGGAGAAGAGTACCTCTAGGAGATACCCCCCCCCGAAGGTCAATTGCCGCTGCATGCATATGCGACACTCCCTTCGCTCAGGGTTTGTAGATACATTGCCGAGCGTAGGGCTATTCCATAATTCTGCTCCGGTCTTGCCGCAGCGGCAACCGCACCGATGGTCAACAATCGTGATTACGCTATTATAGAACACGCGTTCGTTATTGATTCGAGAGGGGTGCCGTCGTGGGGGAGAGCGATAAGTCGATACGTTTGGTCACGGCCCTCGTCGAGTGCCGCCCCGACGGCGAGTACGCCCCGTGGGGCATCAAATGGTACGACGGCACCGTCTACCCGTTCGACCGCATCGAGTCCTACAGCTCCCGTTCGTGGGCGCTCGGCAGGAACAAGCGGTCCGAGTCCTGGCGCGTGATCGTCGGGGACGGTACGTGCCGCGACATCTGCCATTACCAAAACAGCTGGTATGTCGTTCACGACCCAGACGATGACACCCCAGCGGCAAGCGCACCGCAAAAATAGCCAAAACGCCCATTCGAAACCAAACGCCCAGGTAAACGGCTTAACACAATCGCGAATACGACCCCAAAAAGACCTACTTGGATACCCGCTAGGGGTACCTGTTTTCAGGCACCTTAAATCGCCTCTCGTTGCCTCGTTTTTTCGGCTACTCAGTAAAAAATAGGGGAGTACGCCAGTACTCCCCCTAAATCGTTTATATCCCGGTTGCTGCCTGCCAGTCTGCCCTCTCAAGCCTAGGCTTGAGCGCGGGGGGGGGCTTAGGCCCCTAGTCTTGAACGTACTTGAGGTCAAGCTCTCCAGGCGCGTCCACGTACACCGCGCCGAACGTCAGGTTTACCAGCCGGGGCTGAGCTCCATAAGAGCAAAATCATTCTAGCGCTTACTATCAAGGATATCCGTCGTAGTGGCGGCTATCCGGCAAACGATCGTACTCTCGTGGTCCCGTTTCGAGTAATTCTTTGGCACGGTCAGGAGCATAGCGAACGGTTTCCGCTGTTCCGCTCATGTACATGGACGATGAATGAACTTCGATAGCAAACGCAATTTAGTTTTTGAAATATGGACGAATTCCTTGTCAGGAGGGTAGAATGATGCCGACGGCAGCCCAAGTTGTAGAGAGCTGGGCAGAGCCGTTGCTTAATGAAGT
>CAVKNR010000315.1:0-4235 GCA_963657575.1 Sodaliphilus sp. | reverse complement strand
GTCGCCGGGGGACCGGCAAACCGAGGAAAGGAAAAACCATGTCCGACCAGATGTCACGCCGCGGCTTCATGGGCGCCGCAGCAACCGGAGCCGTCGCGCTCGCCGGAGTCGCGCTCGCGGGCTGCTCCAACACCTCCGCGAGTTCCGAGAAATCGAGTGAAAAGGAGAAGGCCGTGAAGCCGGTCATCCTCGTCACGAGCTTCGGCACGAGCTACAACGACTCGCGCCACATCACCATCGGCGCCATCGAAGACGCTATCCGCGAGAAGTACTGGCAGGACTACGACATCCGCCGCGCCTTCACCGCGCAGATCATCATCGATAAGCTGAAGAAGCGCGACGGCATCACGATCGACAACATGACCGAGGCGCTCGACCGCTGCGTGGAAGACGGCGTGAAGGAAATCGTCGTGCAGCCGACGCATCTCATGGGTGGCCTGGAATACACCGACGTGAAAGACGAGCTCGACAAGTACGCCGACAAGTTCGACAAGATCTCGCTCGGCGACCCGCTGCTCACCTCCGACGACGACTACAAGAAGGTGGCCGCAGCCATTAAGGAGAACATGGCGTCCTTCGACGACGGCAAGACGGCGCTGTGCCTCATGGGTCACGGCACCGAAGCCGATTCCAACGCCGACTATGCCAAGATGCAGGAAGTGTTCAAGAACGAGGGCTTGACGCAGTTCTTCGTCGGCACCGTCGAGGCTGAACCGACCTGCGAGGATGTTATCGCCGCCGCGAGCGCCGCAGGCTACAAGAAGGCCGTGCTCGCGCCGTTCATGGTGGTCGCGGGCGACCACGCGAACAACGACATGGCAGACGAGACCGACCCCGACAGCTGGGCTGCGAAGTTCGTGGCCGCCGGCTTCGAAGTGACGTGCCTGCTCCAGGGTCTGGGACAGAACGTCGCGGTCGACGACATCTACGTCTCGCACGTGGACGACGCCATCGCCAAGCTGTAAACTCGCCGCGCACGGGGGCGCCGGTCGCGTCCCCGTGCAACGGGCATGCGTCTTCCCCGACTGACGGCGCATGCCCGTTGCATTCGCATCCCGCCCGCCCACCGCACGGCGCGGGCGGTCGAAGCGATTGAAAGGAACCCCCCTCCATGTTGAAGAAAACCCTCGCCTTCGCCCTGTCGGCGGCGCTTTTCGCGTTCTCGCTCGCAGGCTGCGGCGGAAATTCAATCGACAGCGCAAAGGTAAGCGATGCCGATTCCCAGGAAAAGACCGAACAGGCGGCCGATGCGCCCGAGGGCGCAAGCGCTGCCCCCATCACCGCCGACAAGGTGGCCGACGGCACCTATCCGATCACCGTAGATTCCAGCTCGAGCATGTTCAGGATTGTGGACGCCCAGCTCATCGTGGAAAACGGCTCCATGCACTGCGTGATGACGCTTTCCGGCACGGGCTACGGCAAGCTCTTCATGGGCACGGGCGACGAGGCTGCCGCCGCGAGCGAGGCCGACTTCATCCCCTATGTGGAAAACGCGGAAGGCAAGTACACCTACGACGTGCCCGTTGAAGCGCTCGACAAGGACACCGCCTGCGCCGCGTGGAGCATTAAAAGGGAGCGGTGGTACGACCGCACGCTCGTATTCGAATCCGCCGGCGTCGATCTGCGCGCCGACGCACTGAAGTAACGCCATGCGGTCGATTCTTCCCAAGGGGGAAAACAGGAAGCGCCGCAGCATCGCGGCGCGCGCGATCGCCTGCGTTCTCGTCGCCCTGCTCGCGCTTCCCTTCGCAGGGTGCAGTGCGAGCCCGAACGCGACCGGTGCCACAGCGGGCTCTCAGGAATACACTGTGAGCGTCTCGCTTTCCGGCGGGTCAGGGCGCGCAAGCATCGCCTCACCAACCACAATTGTGAAGGATGGCGACACCTACATCGCGACCATCACCTGGTCGAGTTCGAACTACGACAAGATGACCGTCGACGGCGTGGACTACGCGCCCGTAAACGACGGCGGCAACTCCACGTTCGAGATACCCGTCACGCTCGACGAGGACATCGCTGTGTCGGCCGAGACCGTCGCCATGTCGACGCCACACACCATCGACTACACGCTCTACTTCGACTCATCCACCATGAAGGAGAAATCGGGCGACGAAGCAAGCGGCGGATCCCCTGCGGGAACGGCTTCAAGCGCCGCGGCCGACTTCCACAACGCCGATTTGGGCTGCGGCTGGAAGCCGACGGGGACGCTTCAGCTTGAATACGCCGAGCACTTCACTGTCGACGAGTTCGAAGGCGGCCTGCGGCTTATCTGCATTTCGAACGGGGAGCGCTTCCTCGTGGTGCCGCAAGATGCGAAGGTACCTGATGGGTTGAGCTCCGACATCGCGGTCATAAGGCGCCCCGCCGACAAGGTGTACCTCGTGTCGTCGGCGACGATGTGCCTGGTCGACGCGCTCGATGCGAACGACAATATCCTCATGTCGGGCACGAAGGCCGACGATTGCTCGGTCGGGGGCTTCAAAAGCGCGCTCGAAAGTGGGGCGATCGCCTACGGCGGCAAGTACAGCGCGCCCGACTACGAGCGAATATCGGCCTCGGGCTGCACGCTCGCCATCGAGAACACCATGATCAACCACTCGCCCGATGTGAAGGAAAAGCTGCAGAAGCTCGGGCTCGTCGTGCTCACCGAACAGTCGTCGAGCGAGCCCGAAGCACTCGGGCGCCTCGAGTGGATTAAGCTTTTCGGCGTCCTGTTCGACAAGGAAGACGAGGCCGCGCACCTGTTCAACGAGCAGAAGGCCCGCGTCGAGCAAACGTCGGGGCTCGCGTCGTCAGGTAAAACCGTGGCGTATTTCTACATTAACTCGAACGGGGCCGCCGTCACGAGGCGGGCGGGCGACTACATGGCGCAGATGATCGAGCTTGCAGGCGGCAGCTACGCGCTCGATGACGCGCAGACGGCGTCGACGTCAGGTTCGTCAGTAACGCTCGAAATGGAGCGCTTCTACGCGACGGCGAAGGATGCCGACATCATCGTCTACAACGGCACCATCGACGAATCGGTTGCCACCTTGAAAGACTTCGTAGGCAAAAACGCGCTATTGTCGCAGTTCAAAGCCGTGAAGAACGGCAACGTCTGGGTCACAAGCGCCGACATGTACCAGCAGATGACTTCTACCGCCGACATTATCGACGAGCTGCACGGGGCGTTCACCGGCGATGACGCGAGCGACTTCCATTATCTGAGGAAGCTTGGCTAGCGTCATGAGAAGCCGGCTTTCCATGACATACGACGAATCGGGGCGCGCCGCGCGGTGTCGCGTCGTGACGGCGCTGCTCGCTGTTGTCCTCATCGTGCTCGTCGGGGCCAACCTGTGCATCGGGAGCGTGCTCGTGCCCGCAGACCACATCCCCGGCATCCTTTCGGGCGGCGCGGCCAATTCCATGGAAAGCCAAGTCATCTGGGAGATTCGCCTGCCGCGCGTGCTTTCAGCCGTGCTTCTCGGCGGGGCACTTTCGCTCTCCGGGTTCCTGCTACAGACGTTTTTCAACAACCCCATCGCCGACCCGTTCATCTTGGGCGTCTCCTCGGGCGCAAAGTTCGTCGTCGCGCTTACGATGATCGTACTTCTGGGCGCGAACCAGGCCATGTCCTCGCCGGCCATGGTGGCCGCAGCGTTTCTGGGCTCGCTTATCACCATCGGCTTCGTGCTCCTCATCGCACGGCGCATAAGTTCCATGGCCATGCTCATCGTGTCGGGCGTCATGGTGGGATACATCTGCTCGGCGGCGACGAACTTCCTCATCGCCTTCGCCGACGACCAGTCCATCGTGAACCTGCACAACTGGTCTTTGGGTAGCTTCTCGGGTTCGAGCTGGGACGACGTCGCGGTCATCGCGGTCGTGGTGATCACCGTGAGCGCATGCGTATTCGCGATATCGAAGCCCCTTTCCGCCTTCCAGCTGGGAGAAGCCTACGCGAAAAGCGTCGGCGTGAACGTCGCACGCTTCCGCGTGATGCTCGTCCTTCTAGCGAGCATGCTCTCCGCCTGCGTGACCGCGTTCGCTGGTCCGGTGTCGTTCGTAGGCATCGCGGTTCCGCATCTCGTGAAGTCGGCGCTGAAGTCGTCGAAGCCCATCCGCGTGATTCCTGCGTGCTTCTTGGGAGGCGCCATCTTCTGCGCGGGCTGCGATTTGATCGCGCGCACGCTGTTCTCCCCCGTCGAGCTTTCCATCAGCGCCGTCACCGCCATCTTCGGCGCGCCGGTGGTTAT
>CAVKNR010000314.1:0-4455 GCA_963657575.1 Sodaliphilus sp. | reverse complement strand
GACGATCCCCATCTCCTGCCTTTCGACGAAGAGGCATTCCCCGATACGGCGGTCTACCACGTTACCACCGATGTGATCTGCGACCCCGAGTCGTTCTCGGCGCTCGCCCACCACATCGCGCATATCCACGACATCGAGCTCCCTCCCGACTTCGACGAGCTCGTCTACTCGCGCCGTCTGATGCTTCACATGCTCTTTGGAGCGGACCCGTCCACCTTTGCGCGCGTCTATACCGCCAAGGATGCCGCATGAACGCGAAGAAGCCACCCCACTTTCCAGGCCTGGGGCATCGCAGGAAGCTCATCATTGCCTGCCTGGCCATCGTCTGCGCCCTTGTCGCCGTAGGACTATACGCTTGGCAGTCGCAGCCCGTACCCGAGGCGGGCGCTTCGGTTACGACGGCCGAGGGCAAAACGCGTCAGGAAATCCAAGATGAGCTCGACGCCATCGTCCGCGACAACATGATGACGATTTCGGTCGCGCCGGTCGCTCAGCTGCAGGAGGACGGCAAGCTGCGCGTCAACGTGCAAAACGTCCAAGACAATAAATTTCCCCAGCGATTCCGCGTCATCCAAAACGACGAGACCATGTACGAATCCGGTGTGGTCGAGACCGGCAAGACAATCGAGACGTGCCCCGCCGGCGACATCAAAGAAGGCGAGGCGTACATCGAGATCCAGGCACTCGATGCCAAGACCCTCGACAGCCACGGCAATCCGACACGTGTCAAGGTACGGGTTGAGCAAGCCGAGAACTAGCCTTCCGGCCGACGCGGCACCGCACGCAATTCACCAGCATTCGTCCAATCATCGCGGGGACGGCCCGCGGCGAATAGAAAGGAACGACCATGGACATCACCAGGAACATGAACGGAGCCAGAGCGCTCGTCGTGGGCGCAGGGCTCGCACTCGCGCTCGCAATGGGTGCCGCCCCGACGCCAGCTATGGCAGCCGGGCGCGTTGGAACCACGAAAGTAATGGTCAGGACCGAGATCGACAACGTTGAGTTCAAAGTTCCGACGGTTATTCCCTTCGTCGCCAAGGCCGACGGCACGCTTCAGGGCCCCTCAGAAGACGCGACCACCATCGACAATCATTCGGCCTACGGCATCCATGTCACCAACATGAAGATCGACGCCATGAACACCTGGACCATTGCCGCCGACGCCAAGGCCGGAACCGCGCAGAACTCCATCGACTTTAAGGTCGGCCCCGACGGCGCGCTCCAGAACGCCAGCGCCGCAATGCAGGGGACGGGCCTCGATCTTTCCAAGAATGCAGCCTTCGACATGGGCTACCAGGGCATTGCCGGCGGCACGGACAAAATCAAGCTCAAGACAAGCGGAAACGTCGCCCGCGTCACGCGCGACATCTTCCGCGTAACCGGCGAAGGCGATCAGGTTGCGACGATCACCTGGACGGTCGAGCCCGGTGCGCACACGGCATAAGGCCGTCGCCCTGGCCGCCGCCGTCAGCATCCTAGCGTTTGGGCCAGCCATGGCCTTTGCCCAGCAAGAACAGGCGCAGGCCGCCACACAAGTGACGGTCGACCTCTCGGAGCTCGACCGCGGCGACCGCGAAGAACCGTTGGCGCAGACAGGCGATGGACGTTGGCTCTTGGCAGCAGGCGCCACAGCAGCAGGCGCGGGAACCGCCGGCCTCGGTCTGCACATCAAACGCAGCCAGAAACAAAACACGGACAGGCCGAACTAAATTAGCTAAGGAGACCCCATGGCATCGAAGAACCTTTTGCCCGTCGTCGCACTTTGCGGCGCGCTCGCAACCGGAACGCCTGTCGCCGCTTGGGCGACTCCCGTCATGGCAGACTCCTTACCAGCAGCCCTAAGTTCCGCCCCAAATCCGTCGAGTACCATTGCGTGCGAGCGTTTTTCGATCGCACAGGCCGCGGTCTCAACCTCGGGATGCCTTCGTCGTGATACGGACGGCTCGATAGTCGTGGATATCAAGCGTTCGAACAAGGCAAACGGCTCCCAGGCGGGGTGCACCGTCTGCACGTGGCGCTCGGTTGTGCTCGATGCGGATGGCGATCCATGCAATTTAGAGCTGCGCATCGACATCGCTTCGGTCGATGACTCGGCGAACGGAGCGAAGGTCGCCTTCGACGGTACGTTTTTTGAGAAAGGAGGCGGTATATGTCTGGGCTGCGCCGCCGCGAATGCAGATGATGCGCAGCCCACCCTCTCATTCACGGCATCGTTGCGGCTGACCAAAGCCGGTACCGATGCCATCGCGGCGGGAGAAGCGTCCCTGCTGTTCTACGCCGTCAGCACCAAAGACACAGACGCTCATTTCGAGAAGCCAGCCGGATCACTCAGCCTTACACGAGGGATAGAGGCAGGCCCTATTGAAATCGATGCCCACGCGCAAAGCAGGCAACGCATTCTTGCCGACCCGGCGCTTCTCGAAATGGAGTGGAACGGATCAGGAGCCATCGGAATTCTCCCCTCCGCGCTTGACGCCAAGACGCTCCCCTCAAACGACGAACCCATCAACGCAACCATACAAGAAGAGAGCGCGGACAAAGAAGCAGGTGCGGGCGACACGCCGTCGCCGACAAACAGCGTCCCAGCTTCTTTCGAAGCATCGAATGAGCCCGCTGCCGTTCCAAACGACCCCGAGCTCGCGGACAGTCTGGGGCTTGCTGATCCTCAAGAAATTGATGAGGGTAACTGCTGCGTGCTTGCCGCGCTCGACCACACAGAGGTCATCGACGCTGCGAACATCGAAGTTGCCGCCGCCAATCAGCCCGTCCGCAAGTCGGCCATCATCGCATTTCCCGAATCCATCGAAGTCGTCTTTTTGCCATCGGGCGAGGTCGTGGCCCCAACACTGCTCACCTTGTTGGGCGCCAAGAATACTCGAAACGAAATTAAAAAGGTCACGGTTGTCGACCCTGTAACCACCGCTAAACTGCGTCTATACGCCGTTGCCCCAGACGGAGGCAAGACCTTGGAATTCGATGGCGACACACTCCTAGCCTGGCGACGTCTGGACATTATGCAAGACGTCTCGTATCAGATCGAACTCGTAGGGTTTGATCGTGCCCGCGATGCCAATATCATCGCCGCGGCTATTGAATCCCCACAGCGGCTTATGACGTTGCGCTTTGACTACTATCCCTATGTCCCGACAACCACCTGAGGCTTAAATGCTGCGCACCATTCCTAATACCACTTATATAACGTATTAGATGAGTCGCGATGTGCCTCGCATTTCGTTCTGCTACGATTGCCACGTTGGCATCAATACAGGAGGGCTCATGCCGGGCTTGGGAACAATCATCAACGTTGTGCTTTTAGTTGCGGGCGGTCTTTTGGGATTAGCGGGCGGCCGCTTCATTACACCGCGCATTCAAGACACGCTCATGAAAGCATCGGGGCTGTGCGTCCTGTTTATCGGCCTTGGCGGCACCATGCAAAAGATGCTCCTTATCGATGGGAAGGCGCTGGCGACCACCGGTACCACCATGCTCATTGTCTCGTTCGCCCTCGGCTCGCTCATCGGCGAGGCCATCAACTTGGAGGCCGCCATTGAGAACCTTGGCGAATGGCTCAAGCGCAAAACCGGCAGCGAGGGCGATAACGAGTTCACCAACGCTTTTGTCTCGACTTCACTCACCGTGTGTATCGGCGCCATGGCCATTGTGGGATCGATCCAGGACGGCCTGCTCGGCGACTGGTCCACGCTTGCCCTCAAGGGCGCGCTGGACTGCATCATCGTCTGCACCATGACGGCGTCGCTTGGCCGCGGCTGCATTTTCTCCGCCCTGCCCGTCGCCGTGTTCCAGGGGACGATCACGCTGTTTGCCGGCGCACTCTCCCCCATCATGACTACGGCAGCCCTCGACAGCCTTTCGCTCGTAGGCTCCATGCTCATCTTCTGCGTCGGCGTCAACCTCATCCGTCCTCAGACCTTCCGCACGGCCAATATGCTCCCCTCCGTCGTCATCGCCGTCATCTACGCCCTCCTGTTCTAAATCTATCTACGCAGCAGTATCTCGAACACCTGTTTGATGCTGTGCTATGATATGAGGTCACCGAAGCTGCGTTAGGAGAGGAGAAGCGGTGGCCGACCAGGACATCAAGATGCTCATCGAGCGCATTATGGCCGAGGCCCGGACCCATCAGTCCGCTCGCTTCTCACATGAGGTCTACGCAGACGAGCCGATTCTCAAGACCGGCCGGCAGATGCAGAACTTCCTCCCCGACCAGTACCGCAAAATGCGTGAGATATCGCGTTGGCAAGAAGACCCCAAGGGCGGCGCGGGTCGCTGGCTTTCGGAAGCCGAGCTTTTCTACCGCCAAGGCCTGCTGATGGCCGATTTTGAGGACGACTGCCCCTACAACGGCACCTTTAAGTCGTACTTTCCCACCTACAACGCCATGAGCGACCGGCAGCTGCGCGGCTACTTTACCTGGCGTGCCCAAGTGCGCCG
>CAVKNR010000313.1:0-4525 GCA_963657575.1 Sodaliphilus sp. | reverse complement strand
ATTCCAAACAGGCTCCGCTCGACGCCGAGGCAGCCGCAAAGGCGGCGTTTGCCTCTGTCCAGAATCAGCCGTTCCCAAACGACATCTTTACGGCTCCCGAGCTTCGCTGGGCAGTGATCGGGTGCGGTGTTATCGCCAACCAAATGGCCCAGTCTCTCGCTCTTGCCGGCCGCAAGCTTGCGGGCGTTGCCAACCGCACGCTGTCCAAGGCACAAGCTTTTGCAGAGCAGTATGGCGTTGAGAAGGTCTATGAAACGGTCGAGGACCTCTACGCCGATCCGAACATTGACGCAGTCTATATCACCACGCCGCACAACACTCACATCACCTACTTGCGATCCGCTCTGGCAGCCGGCAAGCATGTGCTCTGCGAAAAGGCCATCACCCTCAATTCCGCTGAGCTCGACGAGGCGCGTGCCATCGCCGACGAGCACAACGTCGTCCTTATGGACGCCACCACGGTGCTTCACATGCCGCTGTATCAGGAGCTGCGCCGTCGCATGGATGCGGGCGACTTTGGTCGCATGAACCTCGCCCAGCTCAACTTTGGCAGCTATAAGGAGTACGGGGACCTGACCAACCGGTTCTACAACCGTAGTCTCGCCGGCGGCGCCATGCTCGACATTGGCGTGTATGCCCTGTCCGTCATGCGTCTCTTTATGGCAAGCCAGCCCGCTGAGGTCGTTTCGCTGGGCAACACCTGTGAGACCGGCGTTGACGTCGCGAGTGGCATTGTCTGCCGTAACGCCGAACAGCAGCTGGGCGTGGTGAGCCTTACGCTCCACTCCAAGCAGCCCAAGCGTTCGGTTATCAGCTTCGACAAATGCTATATCGAGGTCAACGAGTATCCGCGCGCCGACCATGCGACCATCGTGTGGACTGCGGACGGTCGCCGTGAGGAGGTCCACGCTGGCACCGAGGCATACGCTCTGTGCTACGAGATGGCCGACCTGGAGAAGGCCGTTGCCGGCGATGATTCGAAGTGCGAGCTTCTGGGCTATGCTTCTGATGTTATGGAGCTGATGACCAAGCTTCGCGCCGATTGGGGAGTCGTGTACCCCGAGGAGGAGTAAGCGATGCTAGCGGAAGATAGGCTCAATGCGATTGTGTCGATGGTGCAGCAGGCTGGCTCGGTTACTGTGCCAGAGCTTGCCGATACCCTGGGCGTGACGGCGTCTACCATTCGGCGCGACCTGCAGGCGCTCGACCGCGCACACCGCATCGCCAAGGTCCACGGTGGGGCGACGAGTCTTGAGCGCGCGCACGTGACGCGCGACCTAACGCTTAATGAGCGCAGCGACCTCCATAACGATGACAAGGAGCATATCTGCGCCCGTGCGGCGGCGCTTGTGGAGCCTGAGAGCTTTGTATACATCGACTCGGGCTCGACGACGCTCAGGCTCATCGAGCATCTTCCGCACCTTGAAGATGTCACCTATGTGACCGATTCCGTGCTCCATGCTCAGCGCCTTGCTTTGCGCGGCATGCGTACCGTGGTGCTGGGCGGCGAGCTCAAACCCGAGACCGAGGCGCTCGTTGGCCCCGATACCTTGGCAACCTTAGACCGCTACAACTTCAACTGTGGCTTTTGGGGCTCTAACGGCATTGCCGCCGAGCAGGGCTTCACGGCGCCAGATATCGAGGAGGCGCAAGTAAAGCGCATCTCGATGCGTCATACAGCCAAGCGCTTCGTAATCTCGGACGCCAGTAAATTTGGCATGGTGGCGCCCGTCAAGTTCGCGGACTTTCGTGATGCAACGATCATCACTGCGGGCGAGGTACCCGCCAAGTACCAGTCGATGGACAACGTCATCACGGTCTAGCGATGGGACAAGGCCAAAACCACCACAAAGGGGACAGGCACCTTCGTGGTGGCTTGTCTTCTGGAAATTCTAAATCTGTAACATTTAGGGTCGATTTTGCCGAGTTGCTGTTACAGATTGAGATTTTCTCTTGAGGGGATTCGAATGTCTCGATCTGAAAGAGACTCTCTCGTCCCATATGGAACTGCCCCATCCGCCCGAACGCCCGCCCGGAAGGATTGTCGCCAAACAAAGGTCCGGGTGGGAGCTCGAGCAAATTCTCTGTTTGGCTGGGAAGAGCATGGCATTCGGGGGCCTTGCGGTCCCCGAATCATCACCTGTTATCTAAACTTTTAAGAATCGTTTAATGTTACGCAACAGAATTTGAAAAACACCGCTTATGATTGGGATGTCCGGTGGATAAGAGAAAGGAATCTGCCATGCGAAACATCAAGAAATGTTTTAGGGGGGGGGTTACTGGTAGCAGCGATCATGCTCACGGTCAGCTCCCTCGTCGCGGGTAGCGCCGTGGAGCTCGTGGCTCCAACCCCGGCGTACGCCGCCTCCAAGAAGTCGTCCAAGAAGTCCAAGGGCGGGTCGGTGAAGGGCGTCAAGGTCAAGAAGAAGGTCGACAAGTACACCTGGGCCGAGCTCACGAAAATCTCCGACGCCATGACCAAGTCCGGCAGCCGCAAGGCCGCCCTCAAGATCGCCAAGGAGTACAAGCTCTGCGACAAGAAGGGCAAGCTCGACGGTAGCCAGACCAAGCGCATGGCGCTCCATGACTGCGAAAGTACGGTCACGATTGTTGGTCTGTATCACGACGACTTGGCTGATGGCTCGGGTAAAGCGGGGCTTACCTGGCAATTTACTGACGGATTATACGAGGGCAGTCCGCTTTATGCCTTTTATGTCGACGCTTTTGACATTTTCCCCAGTTCGGTCAAAGACCGTTTGGCTACCATTTCCAAGAAGACTGTCTATCTCGATGGCGCCAAGACCAGCGAGGCAACCTCGCAAGATGTCAAGTTGTGGGCACCTTCGGCGACCGAGTGCCTGGGCGATGCCGAGAGCATGCCTGACGTCAATCGAGACTCCGAGTGGATGGTCAAGTCCCTCAATGCCGAAGGCGCACAGTATGACTATTACGAGAATCTAGGTTTAAACTGGGAAAACTCAACAGGACACGCCTATGATACCGATGTTGAATGTCCTTATGGCATTATTTCCGCCGATGACGGCCAAGGAGGTCTGACTCTTAAAGGCGGCTACGGTCCGTTCAATTCGACAGGGTCGGGCTTTAGAAGCATTTATTACGATCCTTCTAGGCCTGATGCCGATTTGAAGTTTTTGGCCAAAATGGGCGATGAGCCGTACTGGACTTCCAAAGCGGTCGCATGTAACAACAATACTTGGGAACTCGATTCTGATGTTGAGAAAGTTGCAGTCATGCCCATGTTTTGTCTGACCGCTTCTTCGACTGACGATGCGTCAACAGAGTCAAATGGTGTTGCCATTCAGGACGACGTTGATGACTACAGCTGGAAGGACCTCAAGGCTATTGCAGATGAGATTGCCGCCGCAAAGGACGAAGAGTCTGCTACGGGCATTGCCAAGAAATACCATCTGGTTGGTGAGGATGGCTGTCTGAGTGCTGCGAGCTATAAGGCGGTCAAGTTAAAGACGGGTGTCGAGGCTAAGGCGTATATTGCTGCTTTCAATCACGATGAACGCTCTGACGGTAAGGGCAAGGCGGGTATCACGTTTGTGGTCGGCGATACGCCCCTGCTTACCGCCTGCATGAATCAAGACGGCTCAAACTCTGGCGGCTGGAAGGACAGCGACCTTCGCAAGGCATTGAATAAGGAGGTTCTTGCCAGCATGCCTAAGGACCTTAAGAACAACATCGTTAAGGTCAAGAAACTTACGAACAACGCTGGCGTGACAACGGATGTCTCTTCGGTGACGGAGACCGATGATTCTGTCTGGGTGCCCTCTGCGGTAGAGCTGTTTGGTAAAGAAGTGGTTGATACAAAGCTGGGGCCTCAGACCGATCAACTTGCCATTTACGAGACTGAGGAAGAGCAGTATGCCTTTACCTATGCCAGTTCTGATTACGCTTGGACTCGTAGTTGTGATGCCAAGAAGTCTGGCGGCTTTTGGACGTATTTGAAGACTAGCCTTAATGGCGCCGGCATGCCAAAGTCTTCCAGTGATACCTGCGGTGTCTATCCTGGCTTCTGTTTGTAGTCGCTAGCGTGACCTAAGTCTATTTGCGGACCCCCGAAGTATGCCATCTTTGGGGGTCCTTTGCTTCGCTATGTGACAGATGTTGCGCAACAGAATGCATGAATCTTGCCAGAAAATGAATACAGTAGAAGATAATGGCCGAGACGAGATGACACGTGTTTTTGATATGACAAGGCGCGAGACGCTGGGAGTGGGTGGCTGCCGACGGCATGCTGCTGGCTGTTCCTTTGTCGGTGATGACAGGCGACAACAAGAACGGCGACTGGAGGTTGCCGCTTTCGTTGTCTACCGGTTTTGTCTAAGTCTGTAACAACTGGACCGTTAAAAGTGGGCTAGGTGTTACAGATCGAGATACTTCCGAGCCGCGCCGTCCCTTTGTCTCAATTTGTAACATCTGGGACTGATTTTGCCGAGTTACTGTTACAGATTGAGATTTTCCCTTGAGGGGGATTCGAATGTCTCGATCTGTAACA
>CAVKNR010000312.1:0-4656 GCA_963657575.1 Sodaliphilus sp. | reverse complement strand
AGCTGCTCGGCCTGCTACAAGAACAAACCGAGCGCATGTCTCGAATGGCCAAGGTATTGCTCGAGATGAGTGAGCTCCGCAGCGTTCCTTGCGAGGACGATGTGGAACTTGGTCCCTTGTCCGAAGAGGTCCTCGCCGACCTTGCGCCACTTGCCGAGAATAAGGACGTAACCCTCGATTGCGCCGGAGACGCTTTGACAATCGGAAGTGATACGCTCCTCTATCGGCTGGTGTTCAACCTGGTCGAAAACGCCATCCGCTATAGCCGCACCGACTCGAGCGTTACCGTCTCCATCTGCGACAACGACAGCCACGTGTTCCTGCGAGTCGAGGACCAGGGCCCGGGAATACCCAAGCAGTACCGTGAGAGCATCTTCCAACCGTTCTTTCGCCTGGATAAATCCCGCAGCAGGGCATACGGCGGCGCAGGACTCGGGCTAGCGCTTGTTTGGGAGATTGCAGCGCTTCACGGTGGCACGGTAGAGGTCGAAGCAAGTTCCGAGAACGGGACTACCATGCTCGTAAGCCTTCCAAAACGATCTGCAGCGTTAACCGAACAGTAAAACTAGAACGAGGCCCAGTGGGTCCCGCCCTTACAAAACCCGAAGGCTTTCCATGTGTCTGTACTATGAGCCGTTGGGGAACCAGATGTCAACCAGCATGCCGAGCTCAGTCACCTCATCCTAGGGAAAGGAGCAAAGGGGCGTCACTGCTTTTGACGGTGCTCTTAGCTACAGTAGACCTTCCACGAAAGGTTTGAGCTTGTCGAGCATCGCGTCGCTTCTGATGACTGTACCTAAATCGAGGTGCTCACTCTTCTCCTTCGTAATCGTCTGAGTGATTACGCCCATGAACAGCAGCCTGGAGCCGATGGCAATTCCGTCGGTCGTGGGATAGCTGCCCTGGTTGAAGATGAAGGCGGGACTGCCGCTGGAGCCCTCGAATACAGATGCGTCAACGAGGAACTCGCGCTTACCCTTGTAGTCGTTCCAAGCGGGCGTGGAAGTCCAGCCTTGCCTGATGAGGGGGGTCTTGTTGTAGTCGTCATAGAGCCCGCTGGGGTATCCGATAAAGGTGATTTGCTCGAGCGCCGCCAAATTGTCCAGCACACTCTTCTTCGGGATGAGTCCAGAGTCGATGGATCGGTAGAAGGGCCTCTTCCCGTTTTCTTCAAGCATGCTGAGAACAGGGGCCACCGGCATCGCAACCAAGTCGAGCTCTCCGAGCTTCTTCCCCTCGATGAATGACTTGTCGAAGTTCACGCTGATGGTCTCGCGTGACGGGGCGTCACCTTCGGCTAGATTGATGACGAAGCGACCCTGAATCACATCCTTGAGGACATGGTGGTTGGTAATGAGCAGGGGCACTTTTCGCCCGTCTTCAAGGTCATAGGAAAAGAAGAATCCTGTACCCGAGACGCCCGTGCCTTCGGTAGTAATGCCCACGATGGGGACCGTGGTAAAGAGCAGCTGCGTGCTCGTATCATTAATGTTCATCGGTCTTGGTCTCCTTGTCATCGGGATCCGCCAGGTGTTCTAGGACGCGCTCGGCCAGATCAGATTTGCCCTGCTTCTCTTCTTTTCGGATAAAGATAAAAGCGACAAAGAGTCCTACTGCGCCACACGGTGCTACGCAGAGCATCAAGATACCGGGCAAAGATGCGAGATTGACAGATGACGACAAACCCCCGAGAAACCAGCCCAGGAACGTTGTCGCAAGACCTAAAAGGATGTCAGGTTTGTAGGAAGGGCGCTCCTGCTTGGCCTGAAGGAGCATCTCCCTTGCTTTTCTCAGGTCGCTGTCGCGCTGTCCGACGTATGATTCCTGCAGGTATTCATTGGGGATGCGAACCTCGTGGTCCTGGCGCACGGCGACGTGCTCCCGGTCATTTATGAGGTGGATGCCGTTACTTGCCTCTCCAACGCTAGCATTGTCGCCCATGTGCTCGAATACGCTGTCGAGGTCAGCCCACCTAACTCTATGGGCAAGCGCCTGGTCTTGTGGTGGGTTCTCTTGACCTTTCTCCACCAGATCTCCTTAGAACAAGGTCCTAGCGTCTTGCGGAGGTTTATGGTCACAGCAGAGACACCATGGTTCAACCAATATATCGATGGATAGATTATACCGTGCGGCTGATATGGCGACCAAGGGATGCTGCCGGCACGGCTGTGGGGTGCTAGTGACTTGCAGATTGCTGGCGACAGGCTACTAATAGCGGCATGGCTTTGCTGTTGGCTCACTCCGCCGCCCGCCTCACGGCGCCGGGGGTTTCTCGGCGCAGTGAGGCGGCATCGGTTGTTCTAGCTGTTCTGTGCCAATAGGTTGTTTACACCCGGGTAGTGACAAATAGGGAGGGCTCCCACATGCTGTGAGTTGTCTAGACGAACAGCAGAGGAGCCCTCCCATGGAGCAACATCCTAACGCAAGGCTCACCCCGAGGGGGCGCGAGACGCTCGTCTCGCGCATAGAGTCCGGCCTCGGCGTCGCCGAGACCGCGCGTCAGATGGGCGTCAGCCGCCAGACGGCGAGCAAGTGGCTGCGCCGCAGCAGGTCCGGAGAGCCCATGTCCGACCGCAGTAGCCGCCCGCGCAGGCTCGCGAGGTCCACGCCGCGCGAGATCGAGAACCGGGTCCGCGAGGCGCGCTCGTCACTGCCGCTCGCCCCGCCCGAGCTGGCGCCGGGCGCGCTATGCTTAGGGAGCGGTGGGCGCCTCCGGAGCAGCAGGGGACTCGGACGCGGTGATGCCGGAGGTGTCGACCTCGCCGATTCCGGCGAGCTGCTCGATGAGGGGGAGGCCCATCGGGTCGTCCACCTCGACGCCGCCGAGCACGATGGTGCTGTCGCGCGTGTCGATTTGGGTTGTGAACACGGCCGGGTCGAAGCCCGAAGCGATAAAGCCAATGCCCGCGAGGACAACACCCGCGGCAACGAGCCCGCCCGCCACGGCGAGGTAGATCTTCTTCGCGCTGGTCATGGTACTCACTCCTTTCTAAGCCGCGAGATGCGCGGCAGCGCCGCCCTTCTCGCCCTTACCCTTCCAGAAGGGCGAGGCGGCCTTCCTCGCCCAGAGCGCCGAGAGGCGCGCAATTTGTTTTGAGGCGGCCCAAGCGCCAGCACCAACGAAGAGCGCCACGCCGACGAGGCCGAGCCCCACGCCCGCCGAGGCGAGGGCGTACGGGAAGTGGCCGATGATGACGCCGCTTACGGCAAGCAGGAGCCCAACTACGCCCACGCCCCCGAGTGCCACCGCGACGATCCACACGCAGAGCGCCAGCACCCAGATGCAGATATAGACCGTGACGGCCACGGCGGCGAAGGCGGCGAGCAGCGGCACCCACACCGGGGAGCCCACGATGGCCAGCACCCACAGCAGCGCGGTGCTGCGCCGGCGCGTCCTCGCGATCGCGCGCGGCACGGCGGGCAGGTCGTCGAGCGTGGCCTCCGCCACCTCGCCGGGCGTGCCCATGGCGGCCACGGCCTCCTCCTCGCTCATACCGTCCTCCATGCGGTCGGCGATGGCCTCCGCATAGAACGCCTTGGTCTCCTCCACCTGCTCGGCCGGCAGGCAGGCGAGCAGCTCGCCCAACCGGCCCAGAAACTCATCGCGCGTCATGGTGCGCCTCCTCAACGTATGCGTAAATCTCCCGTACGGACGGCCACTCGGCCAGGAACTCCTCGATGCGCGCTCGCCCGTCGTCCGTGATGCGGTAGTACCGGCGCAGCCGCCCGTTGTGCTCGGCGGAGCGCGCCGTGATGCACCCGGCCTTCTCCAGGCGCTTGAGCAGCGGGTAGAGCGTCGACTCCGTGAGCCCCATGCTCGCCGGTACGTCCTTCACGATCTGGTAGCCGTAGGACTCCTCGCCGGAGACGGCCGCGAGCACGCAGGCCTCCAGGAAGCCGCGCTTCATCTGTGCCTCCATCCGCACACCTCCTCTCGTCATATACTATGCTATACACACTATACGATGCAAGGTATTAGACGTCAACTCTCATCGCGAAGATTCTCCGGCCCCTGCGCGCTGCGAACGTGATATCGCGGGGCGGTTGGCATTATGCATGAAACGTCAAGTAACGCTCTTTTGATCCACTTCCACTCGGCCCCATATGCCTTGTACAACACCCCCCTTCAACCTTGGGTTCAAGGGAGCCGCTAGGCTGGGCGTGCCGGACGGTAAGGTCCTGGACGCGATGGTGGACTTCTCCGATGCCATAGGGGTCATGGGTCTACGCCGATGGAGGCCCACGCACGCGGCAGGGCTCGCCCGTCACCGCTGGTCGCCGGACGGTCCCCACGCTCCGCTCGCCAACGCGCAGGCGACAGCAGCAGTCCAGCGCTAGCTGGAGACGCCGGAATGCCCAGAAGATGCGTTTCCCATCACTGCGACAGAGCTTTTTGCAGGGGTGGCAATTTTTCCTAATATCGAGGTCAGCTTGGCTTCGGTAGCCACCTTGAGAGCATCGCCAATAGACTCTTCCTTTATGCGTTCGGCATAATCGTAGGCAATACCCAAAAATTCCAGTCCCGAGCAACAGGAGTACAATTGCTGCATTGTTGCCACCTGATGGGAGATGGAAGATGGACTGCGATGGCTACCCGCGCATTCCCATGCCGTTGATGTGCACTGCCTTTGTGCCGGGGCAGATTGACGCTGCGGT
>CAVKNR010000311.1:0-4664 GCA_963657575.1 Sodaliphilus sp. | reverse complement strand
TTTCGTGGGTGTGGAACCATCCTCAAGTCACGATGCTGCTTTCGGGCATGACCGACACCGCGCAGGTGGACGAGAACGCGGCATTGGCGGATTGCGCACTGCCGGATTCGATGACAACAGAGCAGCTCGATACCATCGCGCGTGTGCTGGGAGAGTTTGAGAAATCGAATCGCGTGCCCTGTACGGGGTGCGGCTACTGCATGCCGTGCCCCAAGGGCATCAATATTCCCGGTTGCTTTGGCGCCTACAACGCGAGCTATGCGCATAGTTGGTTTACGGGGCTGTCTCAATACTTTACGGCGAGCGCGGTGCGGACGAACGAGCCCAAGCTGGTGAGCAATTGCGTCAAGTGCGGTAAATGCGCACGGCACTGCCCGCAGCACATCGATATTCCCGAGCGTCTCGATGATGTGCGCCGACGTTTCCAGCCTGGCCCCGTAACGGCCGCGCTCAAAGCCTTTTACAAAACGCGCTCCTGATGCCCCTTTTATAACTTGCGGTGGAATAGTTCCTGTTTGCGGCAGAATAGGGGCCAAACAGGAACTATTCCACCGCAACTGAAGGGGGCCGTCGTGGGCCATCGGGATTCATGTGATGATTCGTGTGAGGTTCGTTGGGGCGTTTTGGGCGCTGGGAACATTTCGCATCGATTTGCAGCGTCGCTCAAGGAGGTGGACGGGGCACGGCTTGTGGCTGCCGCCGGTCGCACTCCTTCGCATGTTGAGGAGTTTTGCAGGGCGTTTTCGATTGATGCCGCGCACAGTTATGCCACGGCTGACGATAGCGGCGATGCGGCTTATGATGCGTTGATTGCCGACCCCGATGTCGACGTAATCTACTTGGCTCTTCCGCATGGCATGCATGCGCGTTGGGCCTGTCGCGCACTGCGCGCCGGAAAGGCCGTGCTGTGCGAAAAGCCGGCCGTTTTGAATGAAGAAGAGGCCCATGCGATCGCCTCCGTTTCCCGTGAGCGCGGCGTGCTGTTTATGGAGGCGATGAAAAATCGGTTTTGTCCGATGCGTACTCGCGTGAAGGGCTTGCTTGCGTCGGGCGAGCTCGGCCGTATCGTCTCGATTGAAAGCGTGCAAAAACTCGATTATGGTGAGCCCCCTTCGAGTTATCTGCTCGACCCGTTGCAGGGTGGCTGTCTATATGACATGGGCTGCTATGCGGTCGGTTGGTTTGAGGATTTGCTCGCGGGTGCGTGCGAGGTTTCGTCCCGTGAAGTTCGCTGGCGTGACGTATCGGGCGGCCGCGTCGATTGGGCCGACGAGATCCATATGAGTGTCGGCGGTATACCCATTCATATGGTGTGCGACGGCAAAGCAGCATATGAAAGCCGCTTAACGATTGCCTGCGAGCGGGGCTCGTTGGAAATCGACCGTCTCCATCGCCCCGAGCTCGCCCATGTGAAGTATTCCGACGGGCGAACGCTCGAAATAAATGCCCCGTTTGAGGTCGATGATTTCTACGGCGAAATCCAGCATGCGACCCAGCTCATCCGGGCGGGGAAACTCGAGAGTCCCGTCATGCCCCTTGCCGCCACACAGCGCTGCGCGCGCATTATCGATGCAATCCGTCTAGCCCTCTAGGCTTGGCGCTGACGCGTAGGGGATCATGACGCTGGCGCCCGTAGCCGTAGTGCTTGGCGGCCCGCATCTCTGATGCCCCTTTTATAAGTTGCGGTGGAATAGTTCCTGTTTGCGGCAGAATAGGGCTTAAACAGGAACTATCTCACCGCAACTGAAGGGGGACTGTCGTGGGCCATCGGGATTCATGTGATGATTTGCGCGAGGTTCGTTGGGGCGTTTTGGGCGCTGGGCGCATTTCGCATCGATTTGCATCGTCGCTCAAGGAGGTGGACGGGGCACGGCTTGTGGCTGCCGCCGGTCGCACTCCTTCGCATGTTGAGGAGTTTTGCAGGGCGTTTTCGATTGATGCCGCGCACAGTTATGCCACGGCTGACGATAGCGGCGATGCGGCTTATGATGCGTTGATTGCCGACCCCGATGTCGACGTAATCTACTTGGCTCTTCCGCATGGCATGCATGCGCGTTGGGCCTGTCGCGCACTGCGCGCCGGAAAGGCCGTGCTGTGCGAAAAGCCGGCCGTTTTGAATGAAGAAGAGGCCCATGCGATCGCCTCCGTTTCCCGTGAGCGCGGCGTGCTGTTTATGGAGGCGATGAAAAATCGGTTTTGTCCGATGCGTACTCGCGTGAAGGGCTTGCTTGCGTCGGGCGAGCTCGGCCGTATCGTCTCGATTGAAAGCGTGCAAAAACTCGATTATGGTGAGCCCCCTTCGAGTTATCTGCTCGACCCGTTGCAGGGTGGCTGTCTATATGACATGGGCTGCTATGCGGTCGGTTGGTTTGAGGATTTGCTCGCGGGTGCGTGCGAGGTTTCGTCCCGTGAAGTTCGCTGGCGTGACGTATCGGGCGGCCGCGTCGATTGGGCCGACGAGATCCATATGAGTGTCGGCGGTATACCCATTCATATGGTGTGCGACGGCAAAGCAGCATATGAAAGCCGCTTAACGATTGCCTGCGAGCGGGGCTCGTTGGAAATCGACCGTCTCCATCGCCCCGAGCTCGCCCATGTGAAGTATTCCGACGGGCGAACGCTCGAAATAAATGCCCCGTTTGAGGTCGATGATTTCTACGGCGAAATCCAGCATGCGACCCAGCTCATCCGGGCGGGGAAACTCGAGAGTCCCGTCATGCCCCTTGCCGCCACACAGCGCTGCGCGCGCATTATCGATGCAATCCGTCTAGCCCTCTAGGCTTGGCGCTGACGCGTAGGGGATCATGACGCTGGCGCCCGTAGCCGTAGTGCTTGGCGGCCCGCATCTCTGATGCCCCTTTTATAAGTTGCGGTGGAATAGTTCCTGTTTGCGGCAGAATAGGGGCCAAACAGGAACTATTTCACCGCAACTGATGAGGGGGAACTGGAGATGCTGACGATTGGGTGTCATCTTTCGACGACGAAGGGCTATCGGGCGATGGGGGAGACGGCGCTGTCCATTGGCGCCAATACCTTTGCATTCTTTACGCGCAACCCGCGCGGCGGCAAGGCGAAAGACCTTGACATGGATGACGTGGCGGCCCTGCGCGAGCTTATGGAGCAAAACGACTTTGGCCCGCTCGTGGCTCATGCCCCGTATACCTATAACCCCTGCTCAGCCAAAGAGCGGGCGCGTGAGTTTGCCCTGGAGGCCATGGCAGAGGACCTACGGCGCATGGAAGCGCTGCCCGGCAACTACTACAACTTCCATCCCGGTGCGCATGTGGGGCAGGGCTCCGACGCCGGCATTCAGATGATCGTCGACACCCTGTGCCAGGTGATGTTTGAGGGCCAGCAGACGACGGTGCTGCTCGAGACCATGGCCGGCAAGGGCACCGAGGTGGGCCGCAGCTTTGAGGAGCTGGCGCTCATCATCGAGGGCGTTGCTGCCGAGCGCCCCGAGCTGTCGGCCAAGCTGGGCGTTTGCCTAGACACCTGCCATGTGAATGACGCCGGCTATGACATCGTCCACGATCTGGACGGCGTACTCGACGAGTTCGACCGCGTGGTGGGTGTCGAGCGCCTGCGCGCCGTGCACATCAATGACTCCAAGAATCCCTGCGGCGCCCATAAGGACCGCCACGAGTGCATCGGCAAGGGCTACCTGGGTAGTGAAGAGTTTGGCGGCGGTATGCAGGTTATGCAGAATATTGTATCGAATGGCCGCTTGCGCGCATTGCCATTCATTTTGGAGACACCGAACGAACTTGCAGGTTATGCAGCGGAAATTACGCTATTAAGGTCGTTACAGCAGTAACGACTGTCACAAAGTGGAGTGTCCCATTCACGTTATGGTTTTGTTTCAATCAGTTTTCTAATTGCAGATTCGCACTTACGGGTGCATAATATCCAACAGTTTTTGCAGACCTCTGAATCAAACGGGGTCATCGGAAGGAGACTGATTATGAAGCTCAAGAAGCTTGGCGCATTTGCCGCCACGGGCGCCATGGCGATCGCCCTTGCACTGACGGGCTGCGGCTCGTCCAACGCCACCTCTGGTTCTGATGCCGCTTCCAGCAGCTCTGACGACGCTAAGGTCGAGAAGGTCGACGGCTCCAAGGAGTACGCGCTCGTCAAGGACGGTACGCTGACCGTCGGCACCTCTGCCGAGTACGCTCCGTTTGAGTACAAGGATGACAACGGCGATTATCAGGGCTTTGACCTTGAGCTCATCAAGGCTATCGGCGACAAGCTGGGCTTGGATGTCGAGTACGTCAATAACGACTTTGACACGCTGGTTCCGGGCGTTGCTTCGGGCGCTAAGTATGACGTCTCCATCGCGGCTATCACCGACACGCCCGAGCGTGAGAAGGAAGTCACTTTCTCCGATTCCTACTACATGGACGATCAGGCTATCGTGACCAAGGTCGTTAACACCGACATCACGGCCGACAACTACAGCGAGAAGCTCAACAACGCCGACGCTACCATCATCGTCCAGTCTGGCTCGACCGCCGAGTCCTTTGCCCAGGAGAACTTCCCCAAGGCCAAGATTGTCCCCTACAAGGACGCTACCGAGTGCTTCAGCGCCCTGCAGTCCGATAAGGGCGACGCCGTAGTCACCAACCGCTCCGTTGCCAGCCAGCTGACCGCCGAGCAGTTCA
>CAVKNR010000310.1:0-4716 GCA_963657575.1 Sodaliphilus sp. | reverse complement strand
CGCCGATATTGGGCTTGAGGTTTTCGTATGCCACAAGCTCACCCTGATAGGCGATGCCGAACCAGAACTCGCCGTCGGCCATCGGGCGACCGGTCAGAGTCTTGGTGGCAACGACCTGAGCAGCGGTACCACCAGGCGTGTTGGTCGTAGCGCTGTAACTGTTGTGGAACGGCACCAGGGCCTTCTCGACTTTGTTCTCGCCACTCTTGTGGACCGTCGTATGCGTACCCTCGGGACCGCCGGAGACGGTCGTCGTGGCGGTAAGCGTACCGGCACCGTCGTCGGCGATGGCGATCGTCACGGTACGCACGGCGTCGTCGTAGGTGTAACCGGGCTTGCCGTCATTCTTCTCGGCTACGGTGTACGTGAAGGTCTTGCCGGCGTCAGCCTGCGTAAACTTGACCTCATGGCCAGCCAGGATGTCGATCAGGCCGACCGTTGCCTCTGCCGTCGCAGGGGACTTGAAGTTGTTGGCTCCGGGCAGCAGGCCAAGCGCGTTGGCCGAGGCCTCGTCGGCAGGCGTCACGGTAAACGTGAACTGGCCCTCGGTCATAGGACGTCCGGAGAGGCTCTTGCTGAGCTTGAGGCCGCCGGCCGCGGTGTAGTTAAGCTCAGTGCGGTACGTGTTGGTGAAGCGGCCGCTTTCCTTCTTGGTGACGTTGGCGGTCAGCTTGCCCTCGCCGTTCTCGGTCACGGTCACTTCGGCGGTCGCGACATGTCCGTCATACGTCATGCCCGCCGCGTTGCCCGCGTTCTCGCGGATCTCATACTTGTAGGTTCCGGCAGCCGTGTAGCGGATCTTGCCGAAGTTGATGGCGGCGATGCCATCCTTCGCATCGTGCTTGTTCACGGTCACGGTTGCAGGATCGGGCAGCGGGGTGCCCTCGGCGGCGGTGATGGTAAAGCTGAACTCGTCGGAGTCCGTCCAGTCGCGACCGTCGATAGCCTTGCTCAGATCAAAGTCGAGCTCTGCGTCGAGCGGGATCACGCTGTAGGTGTTCTTGAAGGTCGCAGCCGTGGCGTCCTTCAGGACATGCTCGGCCTTGAGGGTGCCGTCGCCGTTGTCCGTGATGGTGGTCTCGATGGTGTACTTGGCGTCACTGTAGGTGATGCCCTTGCTGGTGGTTCCGCCGTTGACCTCGCGTAGCGTGTAGGTGTGCTCGCCGGGTTTGTCGTAAATGATTTTGTCCATGGCAATCGTGCCGTCGGCAGCGTTAGTGCCCTTGGCGACGACCTTGTCGCCCTCGACCAGCTCAAAGGAGAACTCGCCGGCAGCAAGCTCACGCCCGGTCAGAACCTTGTTCGCGGTAATCTGGTCGGTGACGCTCGTCTCGACAGGCGTCACGTTATAGGTATTGGTGAACGTAAATGCCACATCGCCGTCCGGCTTGTGGGATACTTTCAGATTGCCCTTGCCGTCATCAGTCACGGTGAAGGAAACCTCGCGCGACAGCTTGGCGTCGTTGGTCACGCCAGCGACCTCGCCGGACTCGGTCACGGTGTAGGTAAAGGTGTGCTCGCGCTTCTCGGGCTTCTCGCCCAGAGCCTTGTTAAGGTCGTCGAGCGTAAAGGTGATCTTGCCAAAGTCGACCTTGCCCTTGGCATGATTGGTCACGCTCGCGTTCGCGGGCATGGGTGCACCATCTTCACCGGTCACGGTAAAGGTGAACTTGCCGGCAATGTCAGCCGGGGTCAAGCCGTCGGCGACCTGCAGGTTCTTCTTGCCCACAAGTGATACCTCGGCAGCATTCGTGGTGTAGACGTTCTTGAACTCGATGCTCTTGACGTCCTTGGCGTCCTTCAGCTCGTGCGTGGCAACCAGCTGGCCCTTGCCGTTATCGGCGATGGTCGTCACGATGGTGTAGACCGCGTCATCGTAGTCAATACCGCCGGCGTTGCCCTTAACCTCATGCAGCTTGTAGGTGTGCTGGCCGATCTCGGTGTACTTGATGGCACTGAACGTCACCTTGCCGTCGGCGGCGTTCGCAACGGTCTCGATAAGCTCAGAGTCCTCGCCCTTAACCTCGCGCAGCTCAAAACTGAACTCGCCTTCCGTCAAGTCGCGCCCGGTCAGGGACTTGGCCACGGTAATCTGGTCGGTAACGCTGGACTCAACAGGATCCGCAGCGTAGACGTTCTTGAACTCGGTCACTTCGGCTTCACTCCAGGCCACCTTCACAGCGGCGCTGAGCTCACCCTTCTTGTTGGGCGTCACCGTCACGGTGATCTCCGCGACGCTACCGCTGTAGGCAATGCCGTCAATCGTGGTCCCGGCGTGCTTTTCGCTAACCTTGTAGACGTACGTGCCAGGCTCGGTGTATTCAATCGTGCCGAAGTCGATGGCAGCCTTGCCCTTGTCGTCCAGGTCGGCCCCGTGCACGATCGCAGTCGTAGTCGCAGGCATCGGAGCATTGCCCTCGGACGTCAGCCCAAACTCAAACGTGTCCGTATCCGTCCAAGCGCGGCCCTCGAGCACCTTGGTTAGACCAAAGCTGGCCTTGGTGTTCACCATTGCCGGCGTCATGTCATACGCAAAGCTGATCTTGCCGTTGTTGCCCAGGTAGGAATTGACATGCGTCGCAGCTGCCTTGGCGGACATGTTGTTCCACTTGGGGTTGAGAACGTCGGTCGCGGTGCCGGTGTTGTTGTCGCCCACGCTCTTCTTGGCGGTGTGGAGCTCGTCGATAAAGGCCAGGCGCGCGGTTCCCACGCTAAACGACAGGTTTCCGTCCTTGTCGGCAACTATAGCGCCGTCAAACTTGGCAGCGTCGCGGCCGATAAACTCGATGACGGCGGTGGCAGACTTGGCCTCACCGTTCGCGCCCTGCTCCTCAAACTCATCCTTGTAGTAATAGGTGCCGGTATCTGCCAGCGAATTCTTTGCAGGCTGCGTGCAGTCCTTATCCGCGTAAATGGGAGTCTGCTTCTGGAAGTAGTAGTAGCGGTTGGTGTCGGCCGGCTCAAAGGTCGCGACCGTATCACCCAACGCACCACCGCTCCACTTGTTCGCGTAGAAGCTCACGGTCTTGGCGCCGTTGGCAACAGCCGTATTGCTCTCGATGTAATCCTTGAGCCCCGTTACCTTCTCGGGCGTAAACAGGTTGTCGAGTGCGCCCTTCTTCACGCTCGAGGCATACTTCACCTGGATGGGCTTAACGGTATCGACCGAAAGCTTGCCGTCTACGGTCTTAAAGTGACTCAGAGGAATCAACGACGCGGGAATGTTGACCGTTACGGTATCGCCCTTCTGGGGATTGTCGTCGCCGGCACGCTGCACGGTAATGAGCAGGTCTTTTGCCTTGCCGGCGAACTCGTAGGTGTCGGTATTGGTTTCTTTGTTGACCGTCTTGCTCGCCTCGGTAAACGGCGTGCCGTTGATGACGACTTCGGTAAATCCGTCGACCTGCATAAAGTCGCCCAGCTCATCGGTAAACGTGATGTAGCCGGACTTGGTCTCGTCGTAGCCCTTGTGGATTTCGGTCGGATAAGGCGGCTCCGACGTAATGGCCTGTGAGATGTCGTCGAAGACCTTCTTGAGCTCTTCTGCATTGGTCGCCGACTTGTAGTAGTCGGAGTTTTCCGCGCGTGTGCCGTGGGTATCCCATGCCGTGGCATTGGGGTAGTTGCTCGAAACGGCCTGCATGAACTTGTTCTCTTTTTGGCTTTTTCCCGAATCCTGGATACCAGCGCTGGGATCCGCGCCATCAAAGATGCCGATAGTATAAACGGTGGCCTTGCTGTCCTTCATGTTCTTGGCAGCCGCCACGGCAGCGTTAGCAACCGTAGGATCAAACTTGTCAATTTTCGTTGGCGTGCCGTCGGTAAAGAACACAACAATCTTCTTGGCGTCCGCGCGACCAGAAGTGATACCCTCTGCCAGCTGCAGACCATTGTCGGCGCGCGTTGCACCAGCGGGTGTAATCTGGGCAATCCTATGCTTAAGAGCTTTCACGTTGCCGCCGGAGCAATCGGTCAGGTCTTTCATAACCTGTGTGTAATTGTAGGTGTATCCTCCGTCACGATACGTCTCGTTGCCGATATTGTTGGACGTCTTGCCCGCAAACTTAACGATAGCAACCTTATGCTGCCTATCCACGCCCTCGATGCCCTCGTTTTGTTTGGCAATGGCGTCGATGAAGCTGCTGGCAGCGCTCTCCAGCGCATCGATGCGCCTGGTGGGATCTCCACCGCCCATCTCATGATCCATCGAGCCAGAGGCATCCAGCACCATCACGATGTCGAGCGGCGTGGTAACCGTCACGGTTGAATTAGACGTCGAGGACATCGCCGAAAGCGTGGTCAAAAAGTCCGACTCTTCGTTTTCCTCGGTTGCCTTGACCGTCTTGTCGGTCCAGATTCGACCGACGTTTTGGGTCGTTACCTTATTGCCACCGTGGCCTGCCGCCCAGATTTCCCAGCGACCGCTGGTGTCGGGGTCGGCGACCTTTCCGGTCATTATCGGTCCGTCCATTCCTGTGCTGGACCTGGCGTTGGCCTCGGGCAGCATGGCGAATGCTGCGGCTGGCAACACCAGCACTACGGCCAGTATCACCGCCAAGAGACCCCTCGTGTACTTACCCATCGTGTCTCCCTTCTCGCGGTCTCAGACCTTGCATCAGCCTAAAGTTACGAAATGAGACAGAATTAGGGCAGGTGACACACGTTCCAGATTTGATTTTGGGCGTGAGACAAATGTCTCACCAAAGTTGAGACACG
>CAVKNR010000309.1:0-4930 GCA_963657575.1 Sodaliphilus sp. | reverse complement strand
GCGAAGCGTTTTCCAGCGCAGCACGCGAGGGCCGTAGGCCCGAAGCGAAAGCGGGCGGCGTCAGCCGCACGCGACACCCCTCATCGCCCACCATTGAGTTGGAAACGGTCCTCGAAAGGGGACCGTTTTTATTTGGGCCCATTTCATGGGATTCGAACCCGCCAGCACGTCTGTCACAAAGGCCGTGGCCAAATAATGGCAAAAATGAGTACTGCTACTTTGCTTGCAACATATAAAAAGATAGCGTTTGCGTAAGTTACGCAACATATGTCCATTATAAGGACTAACAGTTAGATCACAATCGTGCATTCATCGCCATTTCGACTTGCTATCTGGCCTTATTAGTCCAAAATTGCTGCTACCAAATCGGTAGCAGTACTCATATTTAATGTTTTTTGACCAGCGGGTCTCCCTGCCTTAGCAAATCTAAGGCAAAACGGGCTCCAGACCGCTGAATCATGCCACATAGGGCACGCTCGCAGTCCGGAACCCGGTCCAAATTGAGTTATTGCGCCGCGTTAGACCAAGACACCCGACAGGATCTCGATCAGACTGTCCACGTCGGCTTCCTCGCAGACGAGCGGCGGCAAGAAACGCAGCGTATGAGCACCCGTAGCGTTAATCACGGCACCGGCGGCCAGCGCGCGGGCAACAATATCATGCGCGTCGCCCGCGGCATCATCCAAATCGCAGCCGAGCATCAGGCCACGGCCACGCACCTCTACCACATGCGGAAGCTTAGCCAGCGCCTGCTCCATATAAGCACCCACCTTGGCAGCATGCTCGGCATAATCGCCGCGCACGAGCGCGGAGAGCGTCGCGGCGCACGCCGCGACGGCCAAGCAGCTACCGCCAAAGGTCGAACCGTGATCGCCGGGCTTAAACACGTCGGCGATCTCCTTCTTTGCCACCACGGCGCCCATGGGAACGCCGTCGGCGATGCCCTTGGCAAGGCTCATAATGTCGGGCTCCACGCCATAGGTCTGGAATGCAAACGGCTTGCCGGAGCGGAAGATGCCACACTGGACCTCGTCGGCGATAAACACGGCGCCCACCTCGTGCGCCAAGTCGCGCGCCGCCGCCATAAACTCCTCGGTCATGGGGTGTACACCGCTCTCGCCCTGGATCGGCTCGAGCATGACGGCGCAGACTTCGCTTCCCAGCTGCTTAAAGATCGAACGCAGTTCGTCGACATCGTTGGGCGTGCAGGCCACAAAGCCACCCGGCAGCGGGCGGAAGCTATCCTGCAGCCAATCCTGCATGGTGGCGGCAATGGTCTCGAGCGTACGACCGTGAAAACCGCCGCGCATGCATACGATGGTGTTGCCGCCGTTACCAGCACGCTTGGCGTACAGACGCGCGAGCTTCATCGAGCCCTCGTTGGCTTCGGCACCAGAATTGGCAAAGAACGTCTCCCACACCTGCTCGTCCGCAGCCGGGGCACCGAGCGCAGCGGCCGTGGTCTCATCGCCGGCGGCAATGGCATCGGCCAGCACGCACGCACCATCTACGTCGTCGTTGGCAAGCTTGGACAGCAGCGCCGCGACCTGTCCGCGCTGCTCGATGTAGAAGTAATTGGAGACATGCATGAGCTTTTTGGTCTGTGCCTCGAGCGCCGAGAGCACAGCCGGGTCGCCATGACCTAGGCTGCACACGCCGATGCCGGCAAGAAAGTCGAGGTACTCACGGCCATCGTCGCCGGTGAGCTTCATGCCGTGACCCTCGACAAACTCGACCGGAGAGCGGCCAAAGGTATGCATAACGTAATGGGATTCAAGCGATTGCTGAGCTGCAAGTGACATGGGATGCCTTTCGTTGGGCGCCAGACGGCGCGGGGCTATGGGTGCAGGAATGGGGCGGCTGCGGGTCAGCTAGACCGTCTGAAGCTTCTCGACCTCGTCAAGGTTTTCGGTCAGACGCGCAGCAAACGTCGAAAGCGGATGCGGATGCGTATCGAACTCGTAAGCCGTCTCGGTGGAATGGATCACGGTGCCGACGCCGGCATCGGTCAGCAGCTCCAGGAGCAGCGAATGCGGCGTAGTACCGTTAATGATGTGGGCACGAAATACGCCGCCGGTAAGCGCATCGACGGCCGCGCGCAGCTTGGGAATCATGCCCTTATCGACCTCGCCGCCGTAGAGCATTTCGTTAACCTCGTCGAGCGTTAGGTTGGAGATAAGCGAGTCCTTGTCGCTAAAGTCCTTGTACAGGCCATCGACATCGGTCAAAAAGATCGCCTTATGCGCGTGGAGCGCCGCGGCAACGGCACCGGCGGCGGTGTCGGCGTTGATGTTGAAGAAACCGCCGTCCTCCCCCGCCGCGACGGTAGCGATGACGGGGATGTACTCGCTATCGAGTAAGCGCTCGATATAGTCGGTGTTGACGTGCGTCACTTTGCCCACGCGACCGAGCTCGGGGTCGAGCGGCTCGGCGATGAGCGTGCCGGCATCGCTGCCCGACACGCCCACGGCCAGGTTGCCGTGGTGGTTGATGGCAGCAACCAGCTCCTGGTTAACCTTGCCGCCCAGCACCTCGCGCACGATATCCATAGTCGCCGGCGTGGTCACGCGCTGGCCGTTCTTAAACTCGACGGGAATATCGTAATGGCTCAGCGCCTCGTTGATAGCCTTGCCGCCGCCGTGCACGATGACGGGGCGCATACCGATGATCTTGAGCAAAACGATGTCGCTCATCACGTCGCGGCGCAGCTGCTCATCAACCATGGCGGCTCCGCCATATTTGATAACAACCGTCTTGCCGGTCAGGTTCTTAATCCACGGCAGCGCTTCGAACAGCAGCTGCGCGGTTGCTTCGTTGGATTCGCTCGAACGACAATCGCGTGCGAATTTCATAATCTGCCTCGTCTTTCGTATCGTTATCGCGCCGTGCTCCGCTGTCCGCAATCGCGGCAAGATGCGCAGCGTGCCCGGAATCTAGGAACGGTAGTCGCCGTTGATGGAGATGTACTCATGCGTGAGGTCGCAGGTCCACACGGTCGTTGCCGCGTCGCCTGCGCCCAGGTCGGCCGAGATCACGATCTCGGGCGCCTCGAAACGTCGTAGAGCCTCGTCCTCGTCAAAGGGAACAGTCAGACCGTCGCGACAGACGGGCATGCCCATCATGTCGATGGAAACGTCTTCCTGATTAAATTTCACGCCGCACTTGCCAAGCGCCATAGCAACGCGACCCCAGTTGCAGTCGTGGCCGGCGATGCAGGTCTTAACGAGCGGCGAGTTGGCAACGGCACGGGCGGCGATATCGGCTTCCTCGTCGTTCACGGCGCCGGTAACGTTGACCGTAACAAGCTTGGATGCGCCCTCACCATCGGCGGCGATATTGCGCGCCAGGCTCTCGCACACCTCGTGCACGGCAAATGCCAACTCGTCAAAGGCATCGGAGCCCTCGACGATAGGCTCGACATCTGCGGCAGCGGCGCCGGAGGCAAGCATGATGCAGGTGTCGTTGGTTGAGGTGTCGGAATCGACCGTTACCTTGTTAAAGGTCTGCTTGACGGTCGAGAGCAGCAGGGTATGAAGTGCCGCAGGCTCGACGGGGGCATCGGTGGTGATAACTGCGATCATGGTGGCCATGTTGGGCATGATCATGCCCGAGCCCTTGCACATTCCACCTACCGTATAGACATTGCCCGCATGACCCGCAGCCTCGCTGACGTAGGCCACGGCGTACTCCTTGGAGTGCGTGTCGGTCGTCATGATGGCGCGAGCGGCATCGGCGCCACCGTGGGCGGAGAGCGCCTCGTAGGCAGCAGGAATGGCGGTCTCAAACGTGTCGATCGGCAGAATCTGGCCAATCACACCCGTGGAGGCAACCAGAATCTGCTGGGGCTCGCAGCCGATGACCTGCGATGCGATGCTGCACGTCTCGCGCGCGCATGCAAGGCCGGTCTCACCCGTGGCGGCGTTGGCATTGCCAGAGTTGACCGAAACGCCGGCGATGATACCGTAGCCCTTGTCGGCACCGCCCAGGTTGGCACGGCTCACCTGCACGGGCGCCGCACAAAAGCGATTGGTGGTAAACACGCCGGCACCGGGGCAGGGTTTATCGGGCACGACAAGCGCGTAATCCAGACGCTCTGGGTTCTTGCGGAACCCAGCGTGGATGCCTGCAGCCTTAAAACCAGCCGCAGCCGTAACGCCGCCCTCGACGGCGCGAATCTTGATATCAAACAGCTCAGTATTCATCGTCTTTATGGCTCCTTATGTCAAACAAAAAACGGACATCGGTTGGTGCGCCATGCCAGTCGTGATCATGAGACCAGCTTAAGAGTGGCGCCCCACTCGATGCCCGACTACCAAATCGTTAACAATCGAATGTGCTACACCGGGCACGCCACTGTGGGCAAGCCTCGTCGCTCGTCAAAGCCAAAGACGATATTGGCGCACTGGACCGCTTGGCCCGCAGCGCCCTTGCACAGATTGTCGATGGCGCCCGTCGCCACCAGCACGCCCGCGCGCTTATTGAGCGCGAGGCCAATCTGGGCGGCGTTGGTGCCGACAACCGAAGCCGTCTTGGGCTGCTGGCCAGCATCGAGCACGCGCACAAAGGTGCGACCGGCATAGAACTGCTTGTAATAGTCGACAACGTCCTCAAGAGCCAAGGAGTCGATGGCCTGCGGCGCGAGCGGCATCGTCACCGTGGAGAGCAGACCACGCTTGAGCGGTGCCAGGTGCGGGGTAAAGACGACGCGATCGGTCAGGCCAAGGATTTGCTCAATCTCGGGCGTGTGGCGATGCTTGCCCACGCCGTAGGCCTCCAAATTCTCGTCGGCGCTGCAAAAATGCGTACGAGCGTTGCAGGACTTGCCGGCACCCGTCACACCGCTGATGGCATCGACAATCACGGGACCGTTCTCGGCCACCCAGCCCGCACGCACGGCAGGAGCGGCAGCAAGGCTCGTTGCGGTGGGATA